>JAAYUR010000252.1 GCA_012517645.1 Treponema sp. | reverse complement strand
GCTGAACCGTCGGCCAGGCCGCACCGTCGTTCGAGGCGGGACAGGAAGGCCGGGAGACGGGCCCGGGCCCGGGGGGTGAACCGGTACTCCACGGCCAGGGGGACGATCCGGACGGGCAGGGGGCGGCTCGAGGCGGCCATGCGCTCCGCGGCCCAGAGGGCCAGCCGAGCGACCCCCTCGTCCAGGGGCTGCACCGTGCCGGCGTGGTAGGTCACCTGGCCCTCCGGGGCCAGGGCCACGGGCCGGGGATCCTCCGCGATCGAGGTAACAAGAGTGTCCAGGGTCGGACGGTCCAGACTGCCGTGGCGGACCGGCACGGCTCCTGCGTTCTTGAGAGCCCAGCGGACCAGGGGTCCGCCCCAAAGGGGGATCTCCGCGCCGGAAACGAAACGGCCGCCGAAGTCCTTCCGGGCCCGTCCCAGCTCCCCGGGCAGGCGGACGTGGAGGAACCAGAAGACCAGGTGGGGGTCCGCGTCCCCGGGGTGGCGGAAGGCCACCAGGAACCTCGACCGGCCGCCCCGGGCGGCGTCGTATTGTCCGCCCAGGACCTCCGCCCCCTCGACCCGGACGGAACGGATCCGCAGAGCCAGCCTCATGTACGCGGGCGCCAGCAGGGCGGCCAGGGCCACGAACCAGGGCTTGGCCGCCTCGGGACGAGATTCCGTACGGGTGCCGGGCTTCCAGGGGCGCGTCTTCATGCTTCTAGCGTCCTTTCGGGAGGCAGTGTATCATGCGGTACATGAACGGAAAACTCGGCATCCGCGCCAAGCTCTCCTACGGCCTGGGGGACTTCGGGTACAGCATCATGGGCCAGACGGTTACCATGTTCCTGATCTTCTTCTTCACCGACGCCTTCGGCATACCACCCGTAGCGGCGGGAACGGTGATGCTGGTCTCAAAGATCTGGGACGCCGTATCGGATCCCATGATGGGATCCATCGTGGACCGAACCCGGACCCGCTGGGGTTCCAAGCGACCCTGGATTCTGTGGGGCGCGGTCCCCTTCGGGTTGACCTTTTTCCTGCTCTTCCTGGGGCCGGAGCTTTCCGCCCCCGCCCGGGTGGCCTACGCGGGGGTCGTCTTTATCCTCTACTGCACCGCCCAGACGGTGGTGAACATCCCCTACAGCGCCCTGACCGTCTCCATGACCGAGGACGCGGACGAACGCTCCTCCGTGACCGCCTGGCGGATGTCCCTGGCCCTGGTGGGCACCCTGATCGCCGGCGCCGCGGCCCCCGTGGTGGTACAGGCCATGGGGGGAGGGATCCCCGGGTACCGGAGGTACGCCCTGATCGCGGGCGCCGTGGGAGCGGTCATGTACATAATCACCTTCCTGGGGGTGGAGGAGAAGAATTTCGGAAGCCGGGAGAAGGTCGAGTTTCTGGCCAACCTAAAGAGCGTCTTCGTAAACAAGCCCTTCCTGATCCTGGCGGGCTCCACCCTGGCCACCATGACGGCCCTCAACATCCTGGCCGCCACGGTTCCGTACTATTTCAAGTACAATCTGAGGTCCCCGGGGCTGACCGCCGCGGGGCTGGGCGTCCTCCTGGGCAGCGCCATCCTGTTCATGCCTCTTCTGTTGGCGCTTTCCCGGCGGATGGGAAAAGCCCGGGCGTATATGCTGGCCCTGGCGGAGACGATCGCGGTCATCGTGCTGCTCCGGTACCTGGGGGAACGGAGCCCCCTCCTGGCCCTGGGGCTCTTCGCCCTGGCGGGCTACGGGGTAGGCTCCATGTACCTATACCCCTGGTCCATCGTGGCGGATACCATCGAGTACTCCCAATGGAGGACCGGGATCCGTCCCGAGGGCGCCCTGTACGGGTACTTCACCTTCGTCTTCAAGGTAGGGACGGCCTTGTCGAGCTTCATCATCGGCATTGTCCTGGCAGCGTTCCGGTACGTTCCCAACGTCGAGCAGTCCGCCTCGGGCTTGGAGGGGATTCGGCTCCTTCTTTCGTTCATTCCGGCCGCCCTCTTCCTGGCCGGGATCGCCCTGCTTT
>JAAYUR010000279.1 GCA_012517645.1 Treponema sp. | reverse complement strand
ATCGGGGTGTACACTCGACCCGGGATGGGATCCCGTCGCCTTCACCGCGGGCCGCGGACCCGTCCCTAACGCCCTCCGGCCTCGAGGCCGATATTGGATAGGGTATGACAGCCGTAGCCGTACTCGATTGCGTCGGTATCCAGGATCTCGCGCGCACCCCCCTTGGGGGCGGAAAATCCGCCCTGGACCGGGTTCTGGACAAAGTCCGAGGTATGGAAGGGGTCGACCGGATTGTTCTGGTCTCGGATCGGGATATTCCGGAATCGCCGGTTCCCGTCGTCCGGGTCCCGGGACCCGGATCCCGTCCTTTCCTGGACGCCCTCTCTTCCTTCCACGCGGGGACGGACGGACGGGACGCCCTTATCCGGATCCGTGGAGACGCCCCGTTCTTTGATCCGGCCCTGGCAGCCCGAATGCTGGCTGATTTTCGCAGATACCGGGCGGAATACTTTTTCGCCGACGGGTTTCCCGCGGGCGTCGCCCCTGAGATCCTTTCCCCCCGGATCCTTCCCGCCCTGCGGCTCCTCGCGGAAAAAGCTCCCGAGCCGCTGGGGGAGGAGGGGCTCTTCCCGGTCATCCAGAAGGACATCAACTCCTTCGACCTGGAGACGGAAATCTCCCGGGTGGACCTCCGGGAGCATCGGCTCTCCTTGACCTGCGACACCCGGCGCAACCGCATGGCGTGCGAGCGCCTCTTGGCCCTGGGCGCCGATGATGCGGATTCCATCCTGGACCTGGTGCCCGCGAACCTCGGGATCCTCCGCACCCTGCCGGCCTTCGCGTCCCTTCAGGTGACCGGGGGTTGTCCCCAGGCCTGCTCCTACTGTCCCTACCCCCGATTCGGCGGGGACATTCTGGCCCGGCGGGACTTCATGCCCCTGGACCGCTATGCCCGGTTGATGGAGGAGATCTCCGAGTTCTGCGGGGACGCCGTGATCGACCTCTCCCTCTGGGGAGAGCCTTCCCGGTATCCGGATTTTCCCGCCCTGGTAAAATCCACCCTCCGGCACCGCGGGCTATCCCTGATCGTGGAAACCTCCGGCCTGGGATGGGACGACGACGCGGTCGAGAAGACCGCGGCTCTCGCGGACGGCCGCATGGATTGGATCGTGTCCCTGGACGAGACGGAGGGTTCGGCGTACGAGCGGCTCCGGGGCCCGGGGTTCGAGGAAGCCCTGGCCCGAACCGAGACCCTGATGCGCCTCTTCCCCGGACGGGTGCATGTCCAGGCGGTGCGCATGAGGGAGAACGAGGATCACCTGGAAGCCTTCTACCGGGGATGGAAGGCCCGCACGGAGAACGTGATCATCCAGAAATACGACTCCTTCTGCGGTTCCCTGCCGGACCGATCCGTCGCGGATCTTTCCCCCCTGGACCGCAGGCCCTGCTGGCACCTGGCCCGGGATCTTGTTGTGCTGCTCGACGGCTCCGTACCGGTCTGCCGGGAGTGCTGGGCCCCCGGGATCCCCGAGGGGGCTGAATTCCTGGGGAACGTGTTCGAGGAAGGACTGGCCGCCCTCTGGTCCAAGGGCGAATCCTGGTTCGAT
>JAAYUR010000411.1 GCA_012517645.1 Treponema sp. | reverse complement strand
TCTCCCGCTCCCCGGATTCCGCCAAGAGCCGAATTCCCATCTCCGTATCCGTCTCGTCCTTGGCCCGTTCGGCCCGGACGATTCGGGCCTCGGGGTAGCAGGTCAGGAGCTCGGGCCGGGTCAGGGAATCCATGTCCCCGACGATCAAGGTCGGATCAAGCCCCCAATCGTGCAGGACCTCCAACCCTGAGTCCGCGGCGCACACGGCCCGGAAGGAAGAGAACAAGGGCGCGAGGGCGGATCGGGGGGGGGCCTCCCCTCCGATCACGAGCAGGGCTTTATCCATGGGACGAGTGTGTCCGCCCGGCCCCGGCCTGTCAACCGCGGCTCCCTTGCCCAGGGGGCGGGAATTCGGTAAAACAGTGGTCAGTGGACTGTGGTCGGTGGTCCGATTCGACCCGAAAGCCTGATTCAGCGATCGTGAAACGTTCACCCCGATCCGACCCTCGATCAACCCGCCGTTTACCGTCCACCGTCCGCTGTTCACCTACGTTCAAGGAGCCCCGATGAACCCGTTTCCCATACCCAAGGCACTCCGCGAATACGGCCGCGTCTTCCGGGACGCCGGCCGCCAGGCTTGGCTGGTGGGCGGGGCCCTTCGGGACATGATCCTGGGGAAAAAGGTGAACGACTGGGACGTGGCCACGGACGCTCCCGCCCGGGAGGTGGCGAAGATGTTCCCCCGGGTCATCCCGACGGGCCTCCAGCACGGAACCGTGACCGTCCTATGGAAGGGGCTCACTATCGAAACCACCACCTTCCGGGTGGACGGGAACTACGGAGACGGTCGCAGGCCGGATTCCGTGACCTTCACCTCCGACATCCGGGAGGACCTGCGGCGCCGGGACTTTACCATGAACTCCCTGGCCTACAACCTGGAAACCGGGGAACTGCTGGATCCCCACCAGGGCCGGGCGGATCTGGCGGCGGGTCTGGTTCGAGCCATCGGGGACCCCCTGGAACGGTTTACCGAGGACGGACTCCGGCCGCTTCGGGCGATCCGCTTCGCCAGCCAGCTGGGGTACCGGATCGATCCGGACACCTTGGCAGCCATACCCCGGACCTTGGAGAACTTCCGCAGGGTGTCCATTGAAAGGGTCCGGGACGAACTCGTGAAGGTTCTCCTTTCCCCCCGCCCCTCCTACGGCCTCAACCTTCTGGAAGAGACGGGTATGCTTCCGCACATCCTGCCGGAGCTCTCCGCCTGCCGCGGGGTGGAGCAGAAAGGGTTCCACCGGTTCGACGTGCTGGACCATTCCTTCCTGTCCTGCGACGGCGCCCCGGATAAGATCGAACTGCGCATTGCGGCCCTGCTCCACGACATCGGCAAGCCCGCGGCCCGGGCCGAAGGTCCGGACGGCTTGCCGACCTTCCATCGGCACGAGGAGCTGTCCGCCCGGGCGGCCGAGGAAGCCCTTAGGAGGCTCAAGTTTTCCAATGCGGTCATCTCCGCGGTGGTCCATCTAGTCCGGCACCACATGTTCGCCTACGATGATTCCTGGAGCGACGCGGCGGTCCGCCGCTTCCTCGCCCGCACGGGACCTGAGAACCTGGAGGATCTTTTGGCGCTCCGGCTCGCGGACGCGTACGGCACCACCGGGACCCCCCCCGACCCCCGAGGGCTGGATCCTCTCAGGAAACGGGTACGGGACCTGCTGGAAAGATCGCGCGCCCTTTCGATCCGTGACCTGGCCATCGACGGGAACGACCTGGCATCCCTCGGCGTGCCCCGGGGACCCGTCATGGGACGGATCCTCGCGGAGCTTCTGGAGACGGTCCTGGACGACCCGGAGCTGAACACCCCCGAGCGGCTCCTGGACATAGCCGGAAAGATCAAGGGGAAGTACGGGGTCTAAGGCTTCTCCCGATGCAGACCCTGGTAGACGTCGGTGCGGCGCACCGTTACGTCCAGCTCCCAGGAACCCCAGGAATCCGACAGCTCCGCCTCGAGGGCCACCGTCCCGGCGATGATCCTCAGTTCCGTGGGCGCATCCGGCCGGGCGGGTGCGGAGATCCTCCCCCGCGCATCCTCCCCTCCCGCGGTCAAAACGAGCGTGATGCTCGCGCCGTCAGCGGTCTCCGAGGGAGTTCCTACGAGCTTGACCGGCACGGTCCTTCCGGTCCGGTCCGTGAAGGTCAGATCCTTGGAGAAGGCCAGGGCGGAAGCCTTGCCCCGCTCCGCCTTCAGCTCAAAGGACAGGAGGTGCTCCAGGCGGTACAGTGTTTCGTTGAAGTGCCGGGTTTGGTCTCGGACCGCGTGTCGTCCCCCGGGGCGCACGTCGATGACGGTTTCCCAGTCCTTGAACTCGACCTGGGGCAACAGGACGACCCCGAAATCCCCGCCCGATAGATGAACCCGCAGGGTGTGGCGCCCGGGACGCACCGATTCCAGAAGTATCGGGTCTAGCTCGTTGCCCCTTGTGAAG
Source organism: Treponema sp. (assembly GCA_012517645.1). Lineage (GTDB taxonomy): Bacteria > Spirochaetota > Spirochaetia > Treponematales > UBA12059 > JAAYUR01. Next base: position 563 of record JAAYUR010000411.1, on the reverse strand, counting down.
CCCACGAACTCTTCGTCCAGGTAGATCTCCGCGGCTCGTATCGGGGAATGTAGGGCTATGACCCCGGGCGTTTCGTCCCGCAGGGACAGGATGGACCGGTCGTTGGCCGCGTCTGCGAAGACGACCCCGCGGCGGTCCAGAAGCCGGGCGGCGATCTTCTCGGCGATGCGATGGACGACGTGCTCCGAGGCGCCCCGGTCCCGGAAGGTGACCGCCTGGCCGGAGGCGGTATCCAGGAGATGCACGGTCAGGTTGAGCTCTCCGGCCGTGACGGCGTAGTCCCCGTACACGAGATGCGAGGCCCCCAGGAGGCCCCCCGCCCGGGCCGCCCGGGCGGGATCCGCGACGGAGCTGAGGGAGAACTCCCGTTCCGAGAGGAGCTTGTCCAGGTTCCTGCGCTCCACCATGGGAATATCGGCCAGGACGGAAAGATCGTACCGGAGTATTCCCTCCGCCGTGGAAGCAAGGTAGTCCTGCCTAGGGTCGCCCCCGGCGTTTTCCAGACCCAGGACCGCTATGGAGAGCCTCGGTCCGGATTGGGCCGGGGCCTGCCGGATCGCCGC
>JAAYUR010000199.1 GCA_012517645.1 Treponema sp. | reverse complement strand
ATCCCTCACGCCGAGCCCCAGGGTGCCCTTGAACTCCATGGCCTGGAGGGCATTCTGGATCAGGTTCATCCAGACTTGGTTCAGCTGATTCCGGTTACCCAGTACGAGTCCCGGGCACCCGTAGTCCTTCTCGATCCGGATCCCGTACTTCGTCTTGTTGGTATAGAGGGTGAGCAGACTGTCCAGCTCCTTCGGGATCTCGACCCGGGAGGAGACATCCTCATCCTCCTCGTTCCGCACGTAGTATAAAAGGGCGGACACTACATTCGCGCACTTGTCCGCTGCAAGGGCGATCACATCGGTGATCCTCTTGATGGAAGACAGGGTGTCCAGGGCTTCCACGGCGCCCGGGAAATCGGGATGCCCCCGGATCAAGTCGGGGATCGAGGAGTCCTTGTCCAGGTTCAGGTCGAGCAACGACTCCAGCAGGCTATCCGGAACGGAGCGGCCGTCGGGAGCCAGGCGGGCGGCAAGCGCCTTGCGCCTTCTGAATCGTCCGGAGGGTTCCTCCGCAAGGGTCTGAGCGCTCAAGGACGCCTTCAGGGCGGATTGATACCAGGATCGAACCTCCGGCGAGAGCTCGGCTATGGCCCGGGATGCCTCTTGAAGCCGGTCCGCGACCAGGAGGACCAAGGACTGGTTGGACGAGACGATGGCCCCCAGGGGCGTGTTGAGCTCGTGGGCGATCCCCGCGATCAGCTGCCCCAGGGCCGCGAGCTTCTCGGACTGGACCAGGGAATCCTGGGCGCCGTGCAGAGTCTCCAGGGTTCGCTGGAGCTCTTCGTTCGTCCGGAGGAGGTTCGCGTTCATCTCGTTCAGCTCCCGGGTCCGATCCCGGATCCTCTGCTCCAGGGTCTCGTTCAGGGCTTTGAGTTCCTCCTCCGCGGACTTCTTGTCCGTGACGTCCGTATGGGTTCCGATCATCCGGATGACCTTGCCCGCCTCGTCCCGGGTGACTACCCTTCCCCGGCCCCGGATCCACATATAGGTCCCGTCTTTTCGCAGAAACCGGAACTCGACGTCGAACACCGGAGTGGCGCCTTCGAGATGGGCCTTGGCTTGAGCAAGGACCATCTGCCGATCCTCCGGGTGAACCCTCTTTTCGAACTCGGCGAACCTATGGGGGAACTCGTCCGGTTCATACCCCGAGATCGTGTAGTACCTCGGATCGAAGTAGACCGAGTTGCTGGGGATGTCCCAGTCCCAGATACCGTCGTTGACCGCCAGCATGGCCAGATCGAAGCGTTCCTGGCTGAGCCGGAGGGCTTCCGCGGCCTTGTGCCGCAGGGCGGAAGCCCGGGCCAGGGCCAGGATCAAGCCCAGCTGAAAGAGGATCAGCAGCGCCGATCCGGCCAGGAAGGCCCGAGTCCGGTTGCGCAGCTCCCGGGCGGTCCGGTTCCTCTCCGTGATATCCGTAACCGTGAAGACGACGCCCGAGGAAAGGTTCGAAGCGTCCAAGGGGGTCGAGGAGAGGATAACCTCCAAGATTCTCCCGTCCTTGGTCTTCCAGCGGGTCTCCACCGTCCCGGTTCCCTTCTCCGCGATCTGCCGGTACTTTTCCCGCCCCACGAACTCGTAGTCCGCGTCGGTGGGATAGAAGATGCGGGCGCTTTTCCCCAGGAGCTCCTCCCGGGAGTAGCCGGTCAGCTGGAGGATGTAGTCGTTCACCTGGACGATGACCCGGTCCACGACCACCCCGATCCCGCCGGGAGCGCTTCGCAGAATGCTGGCGAGCATGCGCTCCGCCGCAAGATGGGAGGGTACTACGTCCGAATCGTCCGACCGCGGCTGGGCATAGGTCGCGGAGGCGAAGGCGGCCGTGACCATAACGACGGCGAGCACCCGGAATCGGACCTGCACGTCGGGGCCTATTCCGGATTCCGGAACATACGGCAGTACCGGGCCGTTTCGCCCGAAGAGATCTCCCGGAACGACTCCTTGCCGGTCCGGAAGGCCTCCACGACCGCGGGATCGAAGCGCTTTCCGGAATCCGACTCGATCTCCCGGGCAACCTCGTCGAAGGGCAGGGCCTCCTTGTACGGCCGCTTCGTGAGCATCGCGTCCAGGCTGTCCGCCAGGGCCGTGATCCGGGCGGACAGGGGAATGCGTTCCCCGGCCAATTCGGCCAGGTAACCCTTTCCGTCCCAGCGCTCGTGATGGTACAGGATCAAGTCTTTCGCGAACCCGTCGACGTCGATGGATTTCAGCAGGTTCGTCCCGATCTCGACATGCCTCTTGACCACCTCGAACTCCTCCGGGGTGAGGCGGGCCGGCTTGTCCAATATCTCATGCGGTATCCCGGATTTGCCTATGTCGTGGAGGGGGGCGTAGGTATAGAGCTTCCGGACCTCCGCCTCCGCGAGGCCGAGTTGTTTCCCCAGCAGGGCCGCGTAGCAGGCCACGCGCTGGACGTGGCAGAAGGAATCGGGATCCCAATCCCGGGCTTGGTTCTCCAGGGCCGCGATCAGGGCGGCGTTGAGCTCCTCCACCTTCCGCCGGAGCAGTTCCAGCTCCGCCTCCCGGTCGTAGAGCTCCGCGGCCCTCCGGACCGACATGACCAGGTCCCGGCGTTCCCAGGGCTTGTGGATGTAGCGGAAGAGCCCCGCCTCGTTGACCGCCTGGGCTATCGCGTCGACATCCGAATAGCCCGTGAGGAGGATGCCGTAGACGCGGGGAAAGCTCTTCCGGGCCTCCCGAAGAAGAATGTGGCCCTTCATGCCCGGCATCCGCTCGTCGGTCACCAGGACCGCGGGCTCGCCTCCGTCCTTGCGAATCTCCGCGAGGAGCTCCAGGGCCGCTTCCCCGGAATACGCGGCTTCCACCCGCAGGTGGGGCAGCTCGTTCCGGAGCTCCCGCTTGAGGCTCTCGGTGATGATGACCTCGTCGTCCACGCATATCACGAATCTTTCAGCCATACCGTCAAGTCTATGCATCCGGGCCGGGACTTCAAGGAAAACGCACGTTGAACGTGAAGTGCGGCATCCCCGCGAATCATGGGTAGGCGGCGCGTTCGCGCAGGAAGGCGTCCACCTCCGCCCGACGGGGCATCCGCTCCAGGGGACCCCGGCCTGTGCAGGTCAGGGCCGCCGCCGCCGCGGCGAAGCGCGCCGCCTCCGGGGGTTCGGCCCCCTCCAGGGTCGCCGAGAGGAAGCCCGAATCGAAGCTGTCCCCGGCGCCCACGGTGTCCACCACCGGAACCTCGAAGGCGGGGACCGAAAATTCCCGCCCCCCCGCGGAGACGGAAACTCCGGCCTTGCCCCGTTTCAGCACAATCGTCGGCACCCCGGGGAACCGGGCGCGGATGTCCGCAAGGCCCGAGCCCCAGCCCAGACTTTCCATCTCGTCGTCCGTAATCTCCAGGATGTCGACGCCGATCCCGACGGCCCCGGACAAGACGGACGCCGCGGTGTCCCGGGAAGCCCACTGGGCGGACCGGTAGTTTACGTCGAGGGACACGAGGCTCCCTGCCGCCTTGGTTCGGCGTATGAGTTCGAGCCCCGCCGCCCGGGCGGAATCGCTCATGCCCAGGCTTATGCCCGTCAGATGGACGCAGCGGTACTCCCCGACCGGCACGCCCTCGAGCTCCCGGGGCCCGAAGGCGGAAGCCGCGGAATCCTTCCGGTAGTAGGTCAGGGAATGGCGACCCCCGTCGAAGGAGACGAAGTACAAGCCCGTGCGGCGGTCCGGGTCGGTCTCCACCCGGGATGAGTCCACGCCGTTGGCCTCCCAGAGAGCCCGGAATCCCCGACCGAAGGGATCGTCGCCGACCCGGGTCAAATACGTGCAGGGATGCCCCAGCCGGGACACCCCGATGGCGAAGTTGGAGGTGTCCCCGCCCCAGGTCTTCACGACGGCCACGTCCTCGGCGAGGGAGGAGCCTCCGTCGGGGTAGAACCCGACCAGTGGCTCCCCGAAGGCCAGGAAGTCCCTCATGCCCCCTTCCGTCCCTTCCCGAGCTTGCGGACCAGGGCCTTGGCGGGCTCATAGAGGAAGAGGAAGAGGAACACCAGGGCGAAGACCGCGGAGATCGGCCGGGATACGAAGGGCAGGAGCCGGCCGTCGCTCTTGATCAGGCCGATCCGGAGGTTGTCCTCGATCATGGGACCCAGGACCAGGCCCAGGATGAAGGGGGCCAGGGGTATCTCGGCCTTTTCCATGAAATAGCCCACGATACCGAAGAGGACCACCAGGAAAACGTCGAAGACATTGGACCGCATCGCGAAGGCCCCGACCAGGGAGAAGATCGTGATTCCCGCGAGCACCACGTTCCGGGGGAACTTGAACATCCAGGCGAAGGCCTTGATGCCCAGGTAGCCCAGGACCAGCAGGAAGACCTGGGACATAAGGGCCACCGCGAAGACCTGGTTCACCAGCTCCTTGTTGTCCTGGAAGACCAGGGGTCCGGGCTTGAGGCCGTACATCAGCATGGCCCCCAGGACGATGGCGGTGATGGTGTCCCCGGGAATGCCGAAGACCAGGGCGGGAATCCAGGTGCCCCCAAGGGCGGCGTTGTTCGCGGTGGTCGGGGCGATGACCCCCTCCTCGGATCCGGTCCCGAACTCCTCGGGCTTCCGGGAAGTCTTCTTGGCCATCCCGTAGGAAACCCAGGCGGCGATGTCGGCCCCGGCTCCCGGGAGGGCTCCGATCAGGGTACCGATCAGGGAGGACTGGCCGATGAGCCGCTTGTTCCGGAACATGATCTT
>JAAYUR010000319.1 GCA_012517645.1 Treponema sp. | reverse complement strand
GACCCTGGCGCGCACGATCTCGAGGATCGACGACGGAGATCCCGCCGTCGTCGAGGTCCTCAAGGCCCTGCACGCCCATACGGGTAAGGCCCATGTCGTCGGGGTGACCGGGCCGCCGGGGTCCGGCAAGAGCACCCTGGTGGACAAGTTCGTGCGGGACTACCGCCTTCGTGGCCTGAAGGTGGGAGTTCTCGCCGTGGATCCCTCGAGCCCCTTCACGGGCGGAGCCATCCTGGGGGACAGGATCCGGATGCAGTCCCATGCCCTGGACGAGGGCGTGTACATCCGGAGCCTGGCGACCCGGGGGCACCTGGGGGGGCTTTCCGCGGCGGTCATGGAGGCCGCCCGGGTCTTGGACGCGGCGGGGTTCGACCGCATTCTCATCGAGACGGTCGGCGTGGGGCAGAGCGAGGTGGACATCGTCCGCCTCGCGGATACCGTAGTACTGGTCTCCGTGCCGGGCCTGGGGGACGACATCCAGGTCCTCAAGGCCGGGATCATGGAGATCGGGGACGTCTTCGTGGTGAACAAGGCGGATCGGGACGGGGCGGACCGGGTGGTGCGGGAAATCCGCTCCATGCTGGAGACGGCCCTGGTGAACGGGGTCACACCCCGCGCCCTTTCCGGAACCGGGACCGCGGACCGGGGAGGACACCATATAGCGAGCGCGGCTCGGGAAGCCTCGTCCTTCCACGGCTACGGCGACGCCCACGGTCTGCCGCCGGTGCTCAAGACGACGGCGGAGACCGGGGAGGGGATCGCCCCCGTGGTGGACGCCGTGGAAGCCCACCGCGCGGCCCTTTCGGAATCCGGGCTGCTCCGGGAGCGGCGTCTCCGGAACGCGGTTCATGAACTGCGGGGCTCCCTCGGCAACCGGCTTCTGGCGCGCCTGGATGCCCCGGATGCCCTGACCTTGCTCGAAAGTCTGGCCCGGGACGTCGTGGAACGGCGCAGGGACGTCTACGACGCGGTGGATACCCTGTTCGAGGCCCTGCATCGAGAATCTGTCCCATACTAGGAGGTAGTCACGATGACGGAAAAACTGGATCATATAGGCATCGCCGTGGAAAATTTGGAGCAATCCATGGCCTTCTATCGGGACGTCCTGGGCTTGGATCTCCATGGCACCGAGACCGTGGAGGAGCAGAAGGTAAAGGTGGCCTTTTTCCCGGTGGGAGACACGGAGATCGAGCTTCTGGAGTCCACGGATCCCGAAGGTCCGATCGCCAAGTTTATCGCCGCCAAGGGGCAGGGGGTCCAGCACCTCGCCTTCCGGGTCAAGGACATCGAGAAGACCCTGGCCGACCTGAAGGCCCGGGGCGTCCGGTTGATCGACGAAAAGCCCCGGTACGGGGCGGGGGGAGCGAAGATCGCCTTCCTGCATCCGAAGGCCACCAACGGGGTGCTCGTGGAGCTTTGTCAGCGGGATTGACCGCTGTCCCTCGGATTCCTGAACGCCCTTGCAGCGCCCCGCCGAGGCGGCGGCAAGGGCGTCAAGATGGATAGAACCAGCGTCGGCGGAGCCGACAGGAGAAGGTAGGGGTTATGGAAGAGAAGATCCGCGAGCTCGTGAAGCGCCGGGAGAAGATTCTGGCCGGGGGCGGGCCCAAGCGCGTGGCGGCCCAGCACGAGAAGGGAAAGATGACGGCCCGGGAGCGCATCGAGATGCTCTTGGACGAAGGTTCCTTCGTCGAACTGGACGCCTTCGTGGAGCATCGCTGCGACGAGCTCGTCATGGCCGAGGTGGAGGCCCCCGGAGAAGGCGTGGTGATCGGGTACGGCACCGTGGCGGGGCGCCTGGTGTACGTGTTCGCCCAGGACTTCACCGTGATCGGGGGATCCCTGGGAGAGATGCACGCGGCCAAGATCTGCAAGGCCATGGACATGGCCATGAAGGTCGGCTGTCCGGTGATCGGGATCAACGATTCCGGAGGAGCCCGCATCCAGGAGGGCGTGGACGCCCTATCCGGGTACGGGGACATCTTCTACCGGAATACCGTGGCCTCCGGAGTCATTCCGCAGATTTCCGTGATCATGGGTCCCTGCGCGGGAGGCGCCGTGTACTCTCCGGCCCTCACGGACTTCGTGCTTATGACGGACAAGAGCTCCAACATGTTCATCACGGGCCCCCAGGTGATCAAGGCCGTGACCGGGGAGGACGTCGCCGCGGAGGATCTGGGAGGATCCCACGTCCACTGCGAGAAGAGCGGGGTGGCCCATTTCCGGTTCGCCGACGAGGCGGGCACGATCGCGGGGATCAAGCGCCTCCTTTCCTTCCTGCCCCAGAACAACCTGGAGGATCCGCCCCTGGCCGATCCCGCGGAGCCCTCGATCGATCCGGCGGGCCTTGCGGATATCATCCCCGATTCACCGAACAAGCCCTACGACGTCCGCAGGATCATCGAGGGGATCTTCGACGGCGGGGACTTCTTCGAGGTCCAGGAGGACTACGCCAAGAACATCGTGGTCGGCTTCGCCCGCCTGGCCGGCCGTCCCGTCGGGATCGTG
>JAAYUR010000454.1 GCA_012517645.1 Treponema sp. | reverse complement strand
GGATCCTGACCGCCATGGGCCGCAAGGGAGCCTTTTCCCGGATCCTGGGCGGCCGCCTGGGCATCCTGCACACCTACGTTCCCGCTCCGGGCCGCATCCTGCTTCCCGGCATGGTGGATTTCGAGGAGATGACCGGGCGATACAGAGCCGACCGGATCGACGAGCGGACGTCGGTCTTCGGGCTGGTGGATCCCGCCTCGACCTATATTCCCCCGAACTCGGGGAATGCGGAGGAGATACCCCAGGATCTCCGGCCGGAACCGCTCGCCCCGGGGGCGGCGGCTTCCGTCCTGGTTCCCTTCGTCCTGGACTCCCCCGAGGAGTGCCGGGCCCTCCGGGACTTTTTCCGGGTCGAAGGTTTCTTCCGGGCCCCACCCCCGACGGCCGACGAATCCGAGGGGTCCTTCGACCCGGGCCCCGGGAAATAAAGACCGGCCGCGTCGTCGCGGCCGGTCCAGGTCCCGTACCCTAGAGCCGGAAGAGCAGATCCTCGTAGGTCGGGAGGGGCCAGGCGTCCTTGGCCACCAGCTTCTCGACCGCGTCCACCCGGGCGCGCAGGGCGGACATCTGGGTCACGACCTTCTCCCTGTACGCCTTGGCCCGGGCGTAGGCTTCCTCCGTCTCCTGAGCCTCCGCCAGGGCTTTTTCCAGCTTTTCGGTCTCTTCGGAGATCTCCGAAGTCAGTTCCGCGATCCGCTTGGCCTTCTTCTCCTGGGGAGCGCTGACAGCCCCGATGGCCGCCAGGCTCGCGGAATCCCGGGCCAGGGCTCCCGCGAAGGCCGTGGCGGCGGGGAAGATCGAGCGGCGGACCATGTCGATCATGACCCCCGCCTCGATGTTGATCTGCTTGGAATATTTTTCCAGGTAGATGTGGTACCGGCTCTCCAGCTCCGCCTTGGACAGGACCTTGTGGCTCTCGAAGAGGCGTACCGTTTCCGGCTGTACCAGGACCGCGAAGGTTTCGATGGAGGACCGGATGTTCGGCAGGCCCCGGCGTTCCGCCTCCTTGACCCATTCTTCGGAATAGCCGTTCCCGTTGAAGATCACCCGGCGGTGCTTGGAATAGGCTTCCTTTACGATGGCCTGGATGGCTGCGGGCTTGTCCGAAGCGGCCTCCAGCTTGTCCGCGAACTCCGAGAGGACTTGGGCTACCGCCAGGTTCAGGTAGGTGTTGGGGGTGGCGATGGACTGGGAGGACCCGACCATCCGAAACTCGAACTTGTTTCCCGTGAAGGCGAAGGGGCTGGTCCGGTTTCGGTCCGACAGGTCCCGGGGCAGGCTGGGCAGACTGGTTACCCCGAGCTGGATCCTGTCCCCGTTGCTCTGGGACTGGGCCTTGCCCTCCACGATGGCGTCCAGGATCCCGCAAAGCTGACTGCCCAGGAAGACGGATATGATGGCCGGGGGCGCCTCGTTGGCTCCCAGGCGGTGGTCGTTCCCCGCCGTGGCCGCGGCGGAGCGGATGAGCACCGCGTACCGGTCCACCGCCTCCACCACGGCGGTCATGAACAGGAGGAAGCGGGCGTTGGACTCGGGGTTCTCCCCGGGCTCCAGGAGGTTGTAGCCGTCGTCGGTGGCCATGGACCAGTTGTTGTGCTTGCCCGAGCCGTTGACCCCGGCGAAGGGTTTTTCATGGAGCAGGGCCTCCATCCCGTGCCGGCGCGCCACCTTCTGCAGGGTCTCCATGACCAGCTGGTTGCCGTCCACCGCCACGTTGGTGGTCGTGAAGATGGGGGCCAGCTCGAACTGGTTCGGGGCCACCTCGTTGTGCTGGGTCTTGGCGGAGACGCCCACCTTCCACAGCTCGTAGTTCACCTCCCGCATGAAGGCGGCCACCCTCTCCTTGATGGCCCCGAAGTAGTGGTCCTCCATCTCCTGGCCCTTGGCGGGCATGGATCCGAAGACCGTCCGCCCCGTGAGCATCAGGTCCGGCCGCCGGGCGAAGTACTTGGAATCCACCAGGAAGTACTCCTGCTCGGGCCCCACGGTGGTGATGACCCTCCGGGAGGTCTCGTTCCCCAGGGCCCGGAGCACCCTAAGGGCCTGGGCGCTCAGGGCGTCCATGGACCTAAGAAGGGGGACCTTCTTGTCCAGGGCGTGGCCGTAGTAGCCGATGAAGGCGGTGGGGATGCACAGGGTGGTGCCCGTCGGGTCCTGCTTCAGGAAGGCCGGGCTGGTGGTGTCCCAGGCCGTGTAGCCCCGGGCCTCGAAGGTGGCCCGCAGGCCCCCGGAGGGGAAGCTGGAGGCGTCGGGCTCGCCCTTGATCAGCTCCTTGCCCGAGAACTCCATCAGGATCTTCCCGTCCGGGGAGGGGGATATGAAGGAATCGTGCTTTTCCGCGGTCAAACCCGTCAGGGGATGGAACCAGTGGGTGTAGTGGGTGGCCCCTTTTTCCAGGGCCCAGTCCTTCATCGCGCTGGCCACGACCTCCGCCACCTCCAGGGAAAGCTCCTTCTGCCCCGCCTGGACCTCCAGCAGCTCCTTGAAGACGTTCTTGGGAAGCCGCTCCCGCATGACGGCGTTGGAAAAGGAGTTGATCCCGTACACGCTGGTTACGGGGGTTTCGGAAAAATCGCTGTTCTCGCCCATGTTCGCTCCTTGGACTGCTTGACGGCCTTAATGGCCTCGGGATGTATGCCTTACTTATGCAGGATTCGTGCCGTTCTCATCGGAAATTCAAAGGCTTGCCCGAATTCAGGCAGACATCGGCGAGGGAACCCGCATTTCACATAAGGGCACGAGGCTTTTTCACAACCCAGGGAGTTTTGAAAGAGCATCCTTGAAATCCAGGATTGGGCCCAGCGGCTGCACCGCAACCGCAAGCACACGAAAAGTCCCTTTCAAAGGTGAAGGACTCTATAATTTGGCTGCAGTTTCCTACATTTATGTAGCATGAATTCATTAATCTTACATCTACGTAGCTTTTCGTGCCGGCCTCGGCGCCCGGTACAGCCTCCAATTGACCGCGTAGTGCCGGACCCGGAGCCCCATCTGGCGCTCGGTGATGCCCAGGGACCGGGCCGCCGCGGCCATGTTCCCCCCGGTGATCTTCAGGGCTTCCACGATCAGCTCCTTCTCCAGCCGCGAAAGGGCGGCCTCCAACGTGGAGGTCGGCTCCGTCCGGGTGGATACCGCAGACTGGAGGCTCGGGGGGAGATGGTACGAGTGGATGACCCTGTCCGTGGATAGGATCACCGCGCGCTCAATGCAGTTCTCCAGTTCCCGGACGTTCCCGGGCCAATGGTAGCTGGTCAACAGGTCGATGGCGGGGCTGGAGATGCGCTTGACCACCTTCCCGTTCCTGGCCGCGTACTTCTCGGTAAAGTAGTCCGCAAGCAGGACTATGTCGCTCTTCCGCTCCCGGAGGGGCGGCACCCGGATCGGGAAGACGTTCAGCCTGTAATAAAGATCCTCCCGGAACCGGCCTGCGGCCAGCTCATCCTCCAGGCTGCGGTTCGTGGCGGCGATGACCCGGACGTTCACCTGGACCGGCCTGGATCCCCCCACCCGCTCGATCTCCCGCTCCTGGAGGACCCGGAGGAGCTTGACCTGGACCTGGGGGGAGAGCTCGCCGATCTCGTCCAGGAAGATCGTCCCTCCGTGGGCCAGCTCGAAGCGGCCCTTCCGCAGCCCCGCGGCTCCCGTGAAGGCTCCCTTCTCGTGGCCGAAGAGCTCGCTTTCGATGACCGATTCCGGAAGGGCCGCGCAGTTTACCTTCACGAAGGGACCGCCGGCCCGCCGGGACTTGCGGTGGATCTCCGCGGCGACGAGCTCCTTCCCCGTCCCGCTCTCTCCGGTGATCAGGACCGTCGCGTCGCTGGGAGCGACCTGGTTCACCAAGGCCAGTACGGCCCGCAGGGCGTCGCTCGTACCGATCATGGAGCCCGAGAGGGCCTCGTCTCCGGCGTATGCGGGGACAACGAGGCCGGGACCGTCCGGTGCGAGCCCGTGCCGCAGGGAATCCTCCCGGATCCTCTCCCGGAGTTTCGCGGAATCCGCGATCAGGGCCGCGACCCGTTCCAGGAGGTCCATGTCCGCGGCCGCCCGTTCTTCCGCGTCCGGAACGGCCTGTGCGGTCCCCCTCGCCGGCCGCGCCCCGGACACTCCGCGGTCCCCGAGCCCCCCGCGGATCCCGGGCACTCCGCGGGCTTGAGCATCCCTGCGGCGTTCCGCGCTTAGGGTGCCCGCCACAGATCCGGACCGCCGGATGGGGACGCAGTAGTACACCGTCCCGTCAAGTTCAGCCCGGGAGCGACCGCCGGCCCGGTTCAGGAACCGGGGCTCCGAGGCGAGATCCGGCACGTAGAGGGGCTCCCCGGACTCGAAGACCCGGCCCACCAGGCCCTCTCCCAGACGGTAGGTTCCCCGCAGCTTCCCCTCGGGAGAGACGCCCCGGGCTTCCTCGATCCGAAGGACGCCCTCCGCCCGATCCAGCAGGGTGACCATGCCCCGGCCTAGACCCGCCCGGGTTTCCAGGAGATCCAGGACGGGACCCAGGGCGTCCCGAAGGTCCACGTGATGGTCCAGAGTCCGGGCCAGGTCGAAGAGGAGGCGGAGGGTTTCCGCCTCCCCGGCCCGGGAATCGGGGATTCCGGGACCGACCGCGGAGCCTGAGCCTGCTTGAATGTTCGATTCCGAGTCCATGAGTATATTAACTACATTTATGTAGGATTCCACAAGGGCTAACAGGGTGCTGACAAACTCGAAGCTTGTCAGCACCCTGCTAATTGACGACCTCCATTATCTGCTCCTCGATGGGCTTGCCCGGAAGGACCATGGGCAGGACGAACTCGTCGATGCCGATCCGCAGGTCGATCAGGGCGGGCCTGCTCTCGGACAGAGCTTCCGCCAGGGAGGAGCGGAATGAGGGCAGGTCCTCGGCCCGCCAAGCCCGGATCCCGAAGGCGTCCGCCAGCTTCACGAAATCCGGCGGCCGGTCCAGGTCGGTCTGGGCGTAGCGCTTCTGGCAGAGCATGGTCTGCCATTGCCGCACCATCCCCAGGGTCCCGTTGTTCATGACCACAACCAGGATGGGCAGCCCGTAATGGACCATCGTGGCCAGCTCCGAAAAGTTCATCCGGAAGGAGCCGTCCCCGGCGATGTGGACCACCTGGCGGTCCGGCCGAGCCAGCTGGGCTCCTATGGCCGCTCCCGTGCCGTAGCCCATGGTCCCCAGGCCCCCGGAGGACAGGAAGGTCCGGGGAGCCGTAAAGCCGAAATACTGGGCGGTCCAAATCTGGTGCTGGCCGACCTCGGTGGTCACGATGGTGTCCCGGGGAACCGCGGCCCGGATGGCCTGGAGGGCCGCCCGGGGGGCCACTCCCCCCGAGGCTTTCCCCTCCGGGGGGTCCTCCCGCCAGGAATCGACCCGGGCCAGCCACTCGGGCCGGGAAACGCGGTCCAACAGGGGCAGCAGACGGGATAGGAGTTCCCCGACGTCCCCGACCAGGGAATGGAAGCAGGGCACGTTCTTGCCGATCTCCGCGGGGTCGATGTCCAGATGGAGGATCTGGGTGTTCCGGATGAAGCTGGAGGTGTCGCTGACCACCCGGTCCGAGAAGCGGGTCCCGACGGCGATGAGGAGGTCCGAATTCCGGACAGCCGCGTTGGAGGCCCGGGTTCCGTGCATTCCCACCATGCCCGTGTGCAAGGGATGCCCGGCCGGGAAGGCTCCCTGGCCCATAAGGGTCAAGGCGACGGGGGCGTCGATCCGCTCCGCCAGTTCCCGAAGGGCGTCGGAGGCTCCCGAGGCGATGACCCCTCCCCCGGCCACGATGAAGGGACTGCGGGAAGCCGCGATCATGGCCGCCGCCTCCTGTACCTCCTCGTCCGAGGCCGACCGAAACCCCCGGCTCGGGGAGGGCAGGAAGCTCTTGTCCGCGGACAGGGGCAGGGGCTCCCAGTTGGCCGAGGCGGAGGTGATGTCCTTGGGGATGTCCACCAGGACCGGCCCCGGCCGCCCGAACCGGGCTATCTCGAAGGCCCTTCGGAGGGTCGAGGCGAGGGCGGCCGGATCCTTCACGATGAAGTTATGCTTCGTGATGGACATGGTGATCCCCGTAATATCCACTTCCTGGAAGGAGTCCTTGCCCAGAAGGTGGGTAGGCACGTTGCCCGTGATGGCCACCAGGGGCACGGAATCCATGTAGGCTGTGGCCAGGCCCGTAACAAGGTTCGTAGCACCGGGTCCGCTGGTGGCGATCACGACGCCCACCTTGCCCGAGGCCCGGGCGTAGCCGTCCGCCCCGTGGACGGCGCCCTGCTCGTGGGAGGTCAGGATGTGGCGGATCCGGTCCGAGTTTCGGTAGAGCTCGTCGTAGATCCCGATGACCGAGCCTCCGGGAAAACCAAAGACCGTGTCCACTCCCTGTTCCGCCAGGCACTCGACAACGATACGCGCGCCGCTCATCATCATTTCGATTCCCTCCCCAGGGCCCGAACGACCTGGTCTCCCATGGCCTCCGTGCCCGCCACCTTCTCCGAGGAAGCCCCGGAGGCGATATCCGCGCAACGATACCCCTCGGCCAGTACCCGGGCGACCGCGGATTCCACCGCCCGGGCGCAGGGCTCCAGGGCCAGGGAATGCCGCAGGAGCATGGCCGCCGAGAGGATCGCCCCCAGGGGGTTGGCCGTCCCGGTCCCGGCGATGTCCGGGGCGGAGCCGTGGATGGGCTCGTAGAGCCCCGGCCCCGAGTCCCCCAGGCTGGCGCTGGCCAGCATCCCGATGGAACCCGTGATCATGGAAGCCTCGTCCGAGAGGATGTCCCCGAACATGTTGCTGGTGGCGATCACGTCGAACTGCCGGGGATTCCGCACCAGCTGCATCGCGCAGTTGTCCACGTACATGAACGAGACCTC
>JAAYUR010000501.1 GCA_012517645.1 Treponema sp. | reverse complement strand
GGCGTGAAGAGCTACCTGATCAAACCCCTGAAACCCGAACAGATCCTGCGCAAGGCCCTCGAGATCCTCAAGTCCAACTTCTGAACGGGAGGCTCCCATGGAAGAATCTCGCCCGGCGGCACTATTCCGGGAAGCCTTCGAGCAATACCCCGTAGCCGCGGCGCTCACGGACGAGTCCGGCAGGCTGGCAGTCTGGAACCGGGCCTTCGACACGGTATTCCGGTCCCTGGCCGCGAAGTCGCCCCAAGCCCTGGATACGTCTCTCTTCGAATGGCTGGAGCTTCGGGGCAGCTTCAAATTCACGCAGCACATCCAGCGGCTCCTCGCGGGTCCTCCGGCATCCATCCAACTGGAAAGCCCCGTGTCCTCTGCGGCCGGCAAAGTATGGTTCCGGATCCGTCTATCCAGGGTGGATACGCCCGGGAGCGAAGACCTCCCCGGGGGTACCTACATACTGGCCACCTTCGAGGACGATACGGAACGCAAGCACCGGGAACTCCGTCTCCTTACGGCCAAGGAGGAGGCCGAGAAGGCCACCCAAACCAAGAGCATCTTCCTGGCCAACATGAGCCATGAGATACGGACGCCCATCCAGACGATCCTGGGCATGACGGAACTCCTAGGGGATACCAAGCTGGACAAGGAACAGATGGATTACGTCCGCACGGTTCGGTTCAGCGCGGACATCCTCCTGGGATTGATCAACGATATCCTGGATTTCTCCAAGATCGAGGCGGGCAAGATGGAACTAGAGCGGACGGAGTTCGATCTCCGGTCCGTGGTGGCCCAGGCCGGCGACCTGTTGATCCTGGACGCCCATAAGAAAGGGTTGGAGGTGATCCTGGAGACGGAGGGCCGGCTTCCCCGGATCATCCAGGGGGACCCCGGACGCTTCCGCCAGATCATCGTCAACCTCCTGAAAAACGCGATCAAGCACACCCCTGCCGGGGAGATCCTCGTCAGCCTGTGCCGGCAGGACAGGCAGGGCCGGGAGTACCTGCACTGCTCCGTGGCCGATACCGGAACGGGAGTACCGGAAACCGTACGGCCCCGCCTGTTCACCCCCTTCACCCAGGCCGTATCCTCCCTGACCCGGGGAGGCACGGGATTGGGCCTGGCGATCAGCCGGCACTTCGCGGAGCTCATGGGCGGCCGCATCGGCTACGCCCCGGGGGAAACCGGGGGCTCCGTATTCTGGTTCGAGGTGCCCTTGGAGCCCGGGGCGGACGGACGACCGCCCTCCTATTCACCCTTCGACCCGCCTCCCCGAATCCTCTGCGTAGACGACCACCCCCGGATCCGGGAATTCCTCGGAAGCGTCCTGGCTTCCTTCGGAGTATCGGCCCAAACGGCCGGCTCCGGCGAGGAAGCCCTGGCCGCCCTCCGGGAGGCGTGCAGGGTCAAGCACCCCTTCGACCTCTGCCTGATCGATCAGGAGATGCCGGGAATGGACGGGTGGAGACTCGCCAGCGAAATCAAGGCGGACCCGGATCTGGACTCGATCCGGCTCGTGCTCATGATTCCCGAGGGAGGACGCGGGGCGGAAGCCAAGATGAAGCTCCTCCAGTGGTTCGAAGCCGACGTGTCCAAGCCCATCAACCCCGAGGAGCTCTATGACACCCTGTCCAAGTCCCTGACCGAGGTTCCGGAGCTCGAACCCGTCGAAGACGAAACCCAGACCCGGACGGAGACGAGGGTCGGAGAGGGCCGATCCGTCCTGCTTGCGGAGGATCATACAGTAAACCAAGAACTCTTCACCCTCCTCCTGGAACGATTGGGCTGCCGGGTTACCGTGGCGTCCGACGGAGTGGAGGCCGTGGAGCGCGGAAGCGCACAGCCCTTCGACATCGTGCTCATGGACATATTCATGCCCCGGATGAACGGGTACGATGCGGCCCGGGCCTTGAGAGACCGGGGGTTTCTGGGCCCCATCGTGGCCGTCACGGCCAGCGCGTTGAAGGGGGAACGGGATAAGTGCCTGGCTTCGGGGATGAACGACATCCTGGTCAAACCCTTCAAGAAAGCCGACCTGGAAGCGCTCCTCCTTCGGATCCTACCCCGGCACTCGGAAACCACCCGAGCATCCGGTGCACCTTCGTTCCGCGCCGAGGAATCCGCGCCATCGCCCCATTCCGAAGACTCCGTCCGACCGCCCCGAACGGAAGAACCCGCTCCCGAAAACGGCCATGGGCCGGACACGGCGATCCTGGATCTCGACGAGGCGGTCGCCACTTTCCTGGGCAACCGGGCGACCGTCCTGGACCTGCTGAATCGGTTCATACGAAAGGCGGAGGTGCAGATGGATGAGCTGTCCGAGGCCGAGGCGGCGGAGGACTGGCAGAAAGCCCGAGAGATCGCCCATTCCATCAAGGGAGCGGCATGGAACCTCTCCGCCCGGAGACTCGGAGATGCGGCCAAGACCGTCGAGGATGCCGGCAGGGACGGCCGGGGCCGGGACGTGCGGGAAGGAATACCGGTTCTGCGCAAAGCCCTGGCGGAGCTAAAAGCCGCGCTGAAACGGGAGCCGTGAACGAATGCCGAGTCCACCGTCCCCTGTCCACCCTCCGTCGTCCCCTGCTATACTCCCTTCATGCTCGCTACCTACCATGTCCACACGACCCACTGCGACGGGAAGGATACACCCGACGCGATGGCGGACGCAGCCTACGCGGCAGGATACCAGGTTCTCGGCTTCTCGGCCCATGCCCCCGTGCCCGTTCCTTCCCCCGGGAACCTGAGCCCCGGCAAAGTCGCCCCCTACATCGCCGAGATTCGGAGCGTAGCAGCGCGATACGCCGGCCGGATGAATATCCTGGCCGGCCTAGAAATCGAATGGGTGCCGGGCCTCGGAATCCCCCCCGAGACAGAGTACTCGTCCATCCCGATCGATTTCCGGATCGGCTCCCTCCATTTCGCCCGTCTCTCTTCCACGGATTACTTTTCCGTAGACGGACCCGCCGAGTTCTTTCGGCTGGGTGTTGAGGAAGGCTACGGCGGGGACGGTGTCCGGCTCTACCGGGAATACTACCGAGAACTCGGAAATCTCGTGCGCGCCGGGGGATTCCAGATCCTGGGACACTTCGATCTCGTGAAAATGCACAACCGGAACGCCCGATGGTTCGATGAGACCTCTCCTGAATACCTCTCCGCCGCCTTCGAGGTCGTAGAAGCCCTTTCCGGAACCGGAATAGCGGTGGAGGTGAATACCGGCGGCATGGCCCGGGGCAAGACCTCGGAGCCCTACCCGAGTCTACCGATTCTAAAGGAACTCCGCCGCCGCAGCATCCCTATCGTCGTCGGCGCCGACGCCCACGCTGTCGGACACCTGGACCTAAAATGGAGGCGGATCGGGCTGGAATTCGCGCTGGAGGCGGGGTATAGGGAACTGGTGGTGCTCGGGGAGGACGGATGGACTACAGTTTCAGCGTTACCGTGTTAGTGTTACGAAGCTTGTACCAAGGCAGGATATGCAATCCTCGCCTGATCAAGCACAGGCATACGCCGGAAGGTACTCCGGCCTGTTCTTCAGGGGCGTGGGATACTCCTTCATCCAGATCCTCCGTTGGGATTCCGAAAGCCGAGTCCGGCTCAGGAAGGCCCG
>JAAYUR010000413.1 GCA_012517645.1 Treponema sp. | reverse complement strand
TTTAGAATACCATCCCCTAAAACTTTTTCCCCGCGCTCTTGATCGTCCGCGGACACTTGGAAAAGATCTACCGGGATCGACAGGCCGCCGGATCCTGCTCGCAGGTTGGCCGATTTCGGTCAAACCCGTCCTGACCTCCACGGATGAGCCAATGGAATTTGTATCCTTTGAGGATGAGACCGCGCTATACGAAGCCGTACTCTTTCCGGAGGTATATAGACGATACAGAGCTCTCCTGTGCGACGGGAAGCCCATTTGGGTAGGGGGCTGGGTGCAGGAAGACCGTGGAGCTTTTGTGCTTTGCGTGGATACCCTGGAAGCTATAAAATGCTCTGTCCCCATTGGAAGGGCTCCTACTCTAACGTAAGCTCTGTCCCTGGTTTCATGAGCTCTGTCCCTCGAGCCCTGAGCTCTGTCTCTGGTTTCATGAGCTCTGTCCCTCGGCTGGTCCGGTCCCTCGGGTCGGTCCCTGTCGGGGGCTTCAAGCTCAGTACGGTTACTGGAAATCCGCTATCTGTACAGCCAATTTTTAAAACTCCGTCACTTTTGAAATGGGCTTTGCGATTGTTTGCGGTTGCGTTGCAACCGCTGCGCCCAACCGCGGATTTCAAGGTAGCTTTTTCAAAACTCCCTGAGCTTTGAAAAAGCCTCTTTGATTAAAGCTACCTAAAAAGGAGATGTAGTCATGGAATACAGGTATGTAGGGCGGTCCGGACTCAAGGTATCCCCTCTTTGGCTGGGTACTTGGAATTTCGGGGACTCCACTCCCGAGGCCGAGTCGGTGCGTATGATCCGGATGGCCCTGGATTCGGGCATCAACTGCATAGACACCGCGGACTCCTATGCGGCCGGGGAAAGTGAACGGATCATCGGACGCGCTCTATCCGGCGGGTTGCGGGAAAAGGTCATCTTGGCGACGAAATTTCATTTCCCCGTTTCCGAGGATCCCAATGACCGCGGGAATTCCCGCCGACACATCCTGCAGGCCGTCGAGGCTTCACTACGGCGGCTCGGCACGGATTGGATCGATCTCTACCAAGCCCATCGTCCCGACTTTGCGGTTCCCCAGGAGGAGACCCTCCGCGCCCTGGATGACCTTGTTCGGCAGGGAAAGGTGCGATATATCGGGTCCTCGACCTTTCCGGCCTGGATGCTCATGGAGGCCCTGGGGATCAGCGAACGTCTGGGCTTGGCGCGGTTCGTCTCTGAACAACCTCCCTATAATCTGCTGGACCGTCGGATCGAGAACGAGCTGGTACCTCTTGCCTTGCGGCACGGCGTGGGGATCCTGGCCTGGTCGCCCTTGGCCGCTGGTCAACTGGCCGGCCGATACGCCGATGCTGCCAATCCCCCCCCGGACTCGAAGGCCGCCCGGGTATCCTATGTGGCCTCCCGACTTACCGAGCGGGGGGTGGAAACCTCCCGATCCTTGGCCCGGATCGCGGCCGAACGGGGGCTGACGTCCTCCCAGCTGGCCTTGCTATGGGTTAAGGACCAGCCGGGCATCACCGCAGCCTTGCTCGGCAGCCGCACGGAAGCCCAGCTTCGGGAAGCCCTGCCGGTTCTGGAGATGAGCTTGGACGATGCGGCTGCCGCTGCCCTCGATCTCCTGGTGCCTCCGGGCAGTGCGGTGGCGGATTTCCATAACACGTCGGGATGGATGAAGATGAAACTCCTGTAGGTCCTTCGACGGGGTATTGGAGAAGACGGGCGCCTTTTCGATACGACCATGCTGTCGCAAGCTTCCGGGAATCCTTCGGTGGCACCCGGTTCCGGACGATCCCCTGGGTTTTCGATCATTTTTGGTTGACCGCGGTCAACCAAATAGTTTATTATCGATTGACATTCGAACCGGATTTCGGTTTTGCGGGCTCCCCGGGAGCTTGAGACGGGTATGTCGGCCCGGGGATCTGCGCAGGACGTCATCTTGCGTTCCCTCGGTTCTTCTACGATACTGATACCATCCGACACCCCGATGGAGAGTCGTGTATGGAACGTAAATGCTTGCGTTTTCTGAAAATACTTCGAGCGGAACTCGAGGATCTCCTGGAGGATCTCAAGGCCGTCGAGGACCGTTACCGACAGCGGTTCGCCAAGTCCGAGATCACGAACTACGTTTTCCTCGAGAACGAGGCTCTCCTGAGCCGGGAAGAGGAATCGGTCCGGGCGTTGATGTCCAGCATTGACGGAATGAATTCGTCAGGCTATAAAAGTGTGGAAGAAATCGTAGAGGCCTTGGATGCCGTCGCCCGTGAGTTCATAACCACCAAGGAGTATCCTGCCGCCGTTCATAGACTGCTTAGGCGGAAAATGGAGAAGGTGCTCTCCTACGTTATGGCGGAAGACGCCCCATAGATCTCTATTCGGATAAGGGGAAGCCATGGACATTCGACTTCAGGAACTTCTGGACAAGATCAGGAAGGACGGGATAGAGGCCGCCCAAACGGACGCCGCCAAGGTTCTGGCGGAGGCGGAGGAGCGGCGCAAGTCCGTCCTGGCCGAGGCGGAACGGGAGGCCAAGGCTTTGCTCGCCAAGGCCAAGGCGGACGCGGAGCGGTTCGAGGAGGCCGGAAAGGCCGCCTTGGAACAGGCCGCTCGGAACCTGGTCATCTCTTTCCGGACGGAGATCTCGGCGGTCCTCTCAGCCATCGTTCGGGCGGACACGGAAAAGGCGCTTTCCGGATCCGTACTGGAAGCTGCGATACCCGCGGTCCTCGCGGCATGGAAGGACAAGGGTACGGACGATCTCGCCGTACTCCTGCCCCCCGCGGAACTGGCCAAGCTGGAAGGCTACTTCCGTAAGAAGCTGGAGGCGGAGCTCAAGAGGGGACTGGAGCTCAAACCCTTCCCGGGGATCAAGGCCGGGTTCCGGATCGCGGAAAAGGACGGAACGGCCTATTACGATTTCTCCGCGGACTCCCTTGCGGAGATGCTCTCCCAGTACCTGAACGCGCGGCTGGGCGAGATCGCCGCGGCGGCGATCCGGAAAGAATAACGCCGTGCCCGCGTACTACTATCTGCGTTCCACCCTCCCGACACTCCTCCCGGCTTCCGCGCCGCCCTTCTCGTTCCATGGATTTCTGGAGCGTTGTGAGGGCCGGATGCGGGATGCGGATTTTCGGGTGCTGGAGGCGGCGGGGAACCTGGAGTCCGTCGATCCCGAGGTCGACCGACGGATCCGCTCGTCCCGGGTCCTGACCTCCTTCCGGACCTGGGACAAGGCGCTTCGGAACGAGCTGGCCCGTCTGCGGGCCCATCGTCTCGGGAAAGGTCCGGAAAAGTACCTGCGGCCCGGGGATCCGGAGTGGGACGGGATACGCACGGCCCAGGCCGCCGCCCAGTGCGAGGATCCCCTGGAAGGGGAACTCCTCATCGAGCGGGAAAAGTGGGCGTACCTGGAACGCCTCGAATCCGGCCATTACTTCGATCTGGAAGCCCTGGCGTCCTACGCGCTGAAGCTTCGGATCCTGGAACGAAGGGCTCTCTTCGAAGCGGAGCGCGGCGAGGCTTCCTACCGGACCGCCTACACCGAGATCCTCGATGCCGCAGAAGCGCCCTCCGCCGCCGGACGCGGGGCCTAGGTTAGATTCAGAGCGATCGGAGAGATATGATGACGAAGACGAACGGAAACGTGACGGGCGTGAACGGAAACATGGTGACGGTCCGGGTGGAGGGAGCCGTCTCCATGAACGAGGTCGCCTATATCGAGACACGAGGCAAGCGCCTCAAGAGCGAAGTGATCCGGATCCGGGGGGATCTGGTCCAGGTGCAGGTCTTCGAGATGACCAAGGGCATCCGTGTCGGGGATCCCGTGGCCTTCACGGGCGAGATGCTCGCCGTGGAGCTCGGGCCGGGCCTTCTGGGGCAGATCTACGACGGCCTCCAGAACCCCCTTCCCGAGGTTGCAGCCAAGGTAGGCTACTTCCTCGAACCTGGAGTTTACCTGGAAGCCCTGCCCAGGGACAGAGCTTGGGCATTCACCCCCGTCGCCAAGCCCGGAGACAAGGTTCGGGCCGCGGACCTCCTGGGCACCGTGCCCGAGGGAGCCTTCACCCACCGCATCATGGTTCCCTTCGGATTCCTGGGGACCTACACCGTCAAGTCCGTGGCGCCCGCGGGGTCCTACAAGGTCACGGATCGGGTGGCGGAGCTCGAAGGCGAGGACGGGACCGTTCATCCCGTGACCCTGATGTTCCAGTGGCCCGTGAAGCGGGCGGTCACCTGCTACGCCGAGCGCCTGAAGCCCGTGGAGCCCATGGTCACCCACGTCCGCCTGATCGACACCTTCTTCCCCGTGGCCAAGGGGGGCACCTACTGCATCCCGGGCCCCTTCGGGGCCGGCAAGACGGTCCTCCAGCAGATCACCAGCCGCCACGCGGACGTGGACATCGTCATCGTCGCGGCCTGCGGCGAGCGGGCCGGCGAGGTCGTGGAAACCCTGAAGGAGTTCCCGGAGCTCCTGGATCCCCACACGGGCCGGTCCCTCATGGAGCGCACCATCATCGTCTGCAACACCTCCTCCATGCCCGTGGCTTCCCGGGAGGCTTCGGTGTACACCGCGGTCACCATGGCGGAATACTACCGGCAGATGGGCCTGGACGTCCTCTTGCTGGCGGATTCCACGAGCCGCTGGGCCCAGGCCATGCGCGAGATGTCCGGCCGCCTCGAGGAGATCCCCGGCGAGGAAGCCTTCCCCGCCTATCTGGAGTCGGTCATCGCCTCCTTCTACGAGCGGGCGGGCATCGTCCGCCTCGCGGACGGCCAAACCGGCTCGGTCACCATCGGAGGGACCGTGTCCCCCGCGGGCGGCAACTTCGAGGAGCCCGTCACCCAGGCCACCCTCAAGGTCGTCGGGGCCTTCCACGGCCTGTCCCGGGAGCGTTCGGACGCCCGTAAGTACCCCGCCATCCATCCCCTGGAGTCCTGGTCCAAATACTCGGGCATCCTCTCGGCGGACGCCGTGCGCTACGCCCACGGGGTCCTGGCCCGGGGCGCCGAGGTGGGACAGATGATGAAGGTCGTCGGCGAGGAGGGAACCTCCCTGGACGACTATGTGGTGTACCTGAAGAGCGAGTACCTGGACGCGGTCTACATCCAGCAGAACTCCTTCGATCCCGTCGACGCGGCGGTCTCCCCGGAACGTCAGAAGTACGTCTTCTCCATGGTCATCGGCGTGCTGGGTTCGGTCTTCCGGTTCAAGGACAAGGACGAGGCCCGGGACTGGTTCTACAAGCTGCGCCAGGGCTTCCTGGACCTGAACGGCTCGGAATGGAAGAGCGACCGGTTCGCCCAGGTCGAGAAGGGCCTGCGGGCTTTGATCGACGAACGCGCGACCGGCCTGGATCCCAAGGCGGCCCGCATCCTCGAGACCCTGGAGAAGTGAGATGAAGAAGGTATATTCCCGCATTGAATCCATCACCGGCAACGTGATCACCGTCCGCGCCGAGGACGTGCAGTACGGGGAGCTGGCCCAGGTAAGCACCCGCTTCGGGGTATCCCTGGCGGAGGTGATCCGCCTGGCGGACGACGAGGTTTCCCTCCAGGTCTTCGCAGGAGGCCGGGGCATCTCCACGGGGGACGAGGTCCGCTTCCTGGGGCATCCCATGCAGGTGTCCTTCACGGACTCCCTCATGGGCCGGATCTTCAACGGCGCCGGGGAACCCCGGGACAAGGGGCCGGAGCTCTCGGAGAACCTGATTCCCATCGGCGGTCCCTCGGTCAATCCCGCGAACCGCATCATCCCCCGGGAGATGATCCGGACGGGCATCCCGATGATCGACCTCTTCAACACCCTGGTGAAGAGCCAGAAGCTCCCGATCTTCTCGGTCTCCGGGGAGCCCTACAACCAGCTCCTGGCCCGGATCGCCATGCAGGCGGAGGTGGACCTCATCATCCTGGGCGGCATGGGACTCAAGTACGACGACTACCTCTTCTTCAAGGACACCCTGGAGCAGGGCGGGGCCCTGTCCAAGACCATCATGTTCGTGCACACCGCCGCGGATCCCGTGGTGGAATGCCTCATGGTCCCGGACATCTCCCTGGCCGTGGCGGAGCGCTTCGCCCTCAAGGGCAAGAACGTCCTCGTCCTGCTCACGGACATGACGAACTTCGCGGACGCCATGAAGGAGATCGCCATCACCCAGGAGCAGGTCCCCTCGAACCGCGGCTACCCCGGCGACCTCTACAGCCAGCTGGCCTCCCGGTACGAGAAGGCCGTGGACTTCTCCGACGCGGGGTCCATCACCATCCTGGCGGTCACCACCATGCCCGGCGACGACGTCACCCACCCGGTCCCGGACAACACGGGCTACATCACCGAGGGGCAGTTCTATCTCAAGAACGGCCGCATCGAGCCCTTCGGCTCCCTTTCGCGGCTCAAACAGCAGGTCAACGGGAAGACCCGGCCCGACCATCGGGCCATCATGGACGGCATGATCAAGCTCTACGCCTCCTACAAGGACACCCTGGAGAAGAAGGCCATGGGCTTCCAGATGTCCAACTGGGACGCCAAGCTCCTCAAGTACGGGGAGCTCTTCGAGCAGGAGATGATGGACCTCTCCGTGAACATCCCCCTGGAGGAAGCCCTGGACAAGGGCTGGGAGATACTGGCCTCGTGCTTCGATCCCCAGGAGACGGGGCTCCGGACCGAGCTGGCGGAGAAATACTGGCCGAAAGCCCGGGCATGAGAAGGCGATAGCCGATGGCGAAGATCAAGCTGACCAAGAACGAGCTGAAGAAGCAGAAGGACGCGCTCAAGATGTACAAGCGCTACCTTCCCACCCTCCAGCTCAAGAAGCAGCAGCTCCAGACCGAGATCCGGGGCATCGAGGCCAAGGCCAAGGCCCGGGCGGAGGAGCGGGAGCGCCTCCTGGCGGAGTTCCGCGCCTGGATCGCGGTCTTCGGGGAGGAGGACGCGGTCCGAACGGATTCGGGGGAATGGCTCCTGGCGGTCCGGGAGATCCGGACCACCTCGGGGAACATCGCGGGAGTGGAGATTCCCGTGTACGCCGGCGCCGATTTCGAGCTGGCGGATTACGACCTCTACCTCA
>JAAYUR010000110.1 GCA_012517645.1 Treponema sp. | reverse complement strand
CGTTGCGGAGTGATCCGCGCCGGAGTTCGAAAAGTCGACGAAGGGGCGCGCCAGCGCCCCTTCGTCGTTCATGCTCGAAGCTCCAGGCCGGTCCGTTCCGCGATGCGCTCGGCGATCCCGCGGATCCGATCCCGGTTCCTCGCGGGGACCTTGTCGATCGAGTACTCCGATCCGTCCCGGGCATCTAGGACCAGGATCAGGTAGGGCCGTTTCCATAGGACGCCTTTCCGGCCGTAGGGGTTCGCCTCGGCCTCCCCCGAGAGGGCCCGGGAATTCTCCATGGCTTCATCCTCGGACCCGGGTACCGAGCCCCGGACATGGGGCACCAGGCGCAGGGCGTCCAGGGATTCCCGGGCCAGCCTGAGCCGCCGGGAGGCGAACACCAACCCGGAGGCGTGTTCCACCCCGTCCCGCCGGAAACTCCAACGATCCTCGTACAGGACTCCCAGGGCGGACAGGGCCAGGAAAAGCCATCCGATTATGGAGGGCGGCTCGCCCTGAGCCGCAAGGGTCCAGGCCAGGACAGCGAATATCAGGGCGGCCAGGACGCGGTACCAGAGGGCGATCCCGTACCGAAGCGTTCCGTCCCGGCCTTCGGTCAACGTAAACGGCAGATCCATGGAACTAGGGTACTCCGGCGGCTCCGATCCGGCAAGTGCCGGCACTTCGCCGCTTGTCCCCCCGGCCCCCTTCGGGTTAGATTCCTTCCATGCGCCGGATTCCCGCCGTCCTGCTTTCTCTGGCCCTGTCGTGGGTGTCCGCAGCCCAGGATGCGGCTCCGCCTCCCACTGTGCAGGCGCCGACCCCGACCGGAACGTCCGCCGCCCTTCCGGCGCCCGACGCGGCGGCGGAGAAGGAGGACTCTCGGGCTGCATCCGGGCCGGCCACGGCTCGGCCGATCCTGTTCCCCGAGGAGCTTCGGCCGGGGGACGCCCTTCTGGTCCGGATCCCGAGGTCGACTTCCGGCTCCCCCCGGGAGGCCGTCCTGAGGTCTCCGTCGGACGCGGTCCTACAGCGATCCGCGGGGTTCTTGATGGGCCCGGACACGGAGTGGGAAGTCTTCGTTTTCGGGCTGCCCATGGACGCCCCGCCCGGAACCTACGCGGTCGAGCTTCCGGGAAGCGTCGACGGCCGTACCCCTTCCTTCCGACATACCCTAACCCTTCGTCCCCGGGACTTCCGCGGGGAGGACATTTCGCTAAACGCGGACTTGACGACCCTACGCACGGAGCCGAGCGAGCGGAAGGACCGGGAAGCCCGGGTCTACGCCGAAGTCCTGGGGCGCGTAGACCCCCGGGGAGTCTGGCTGGACGGACCCTTCCTTAGACCCCTGGCCTCGGAACGCCGGACCAGCCATTTCGGGGACCGGAGGCGCTATCTCTATGCCACCGGGGGTTCCGCCTCGAGCGTCCACGCGGGCATCGACTTCGCGGCTCCCACGGGCACTCCCGTCGTAGCCGCCGGGCGGGGCCGGGTCGTCCTGGCTTCGGACCGGGAGGTCACGGGAAAGACGGTGGTCCTGGAGCACCTGCCCGGGGTGTACACCATCTACATGCACCTGGACACCCTGTCCGCGGCCCCGGGCGCCGTCCTGGAGCGGGGAGCGCCCCTGGGCACCGTCGGTTCCACGGGCCTGGCGACGGGCCCTCACCTCCACTGGGAACTCCGGGTCCGGGGCGTGGCCTGCGACCCCGAGACCCCGGTCTTCGCCGCCTTCCAGCCCGGACCTTGACCTTCCCGGACCGGCTCGGTAGAATCTCCGCATTCCACAAGGAAGGGAGGTGATTCCCACGAGCCAGATCATCGTCGACGACAGCGAGCCCCTCGAGAAAGCCATCAAGCGTTTCAAGCGCATGGTCGAGAAGGAAGGCATCATCCGCGAATGGAAGAAGCGGGAGTTCTTCGAAAAGCCCTCCCTCATCAAGAACCGCAAGCAGAAGGCCCTCCAGCGCAAGCTGATGAAGAAGACGCGGAAGTCCCGGGACGGCAAGTACTGATCCGGGAACCGGATGCGGCCTTGAATCCATAGGCATCGCGAACACGGCCTTGAGGGTACCCCTTCAGGGCCTTTTTCTTTGGTCCGAGGCGGCCGGCGGGGCGCGATCGGGCAGGGAGGAGCACGATGAGACGATCGAAACCGTTCCTTGCGGTCCTCTCGGCCGCGGCCCTGGTTCTATCGGCCTGCGCGGGCCCGAAGGGCAACCCGCCCCTGCGGACCGAGCGGCTGACCGTCGGACCGGCCCAAGTCACGGCGGAGATCGCCCGGACCCCCGGGGAGCGTGAGCTGGGCCTCATGTTCCGGAAGGAACTGGCGGACGGCAAGGGAATGCTCTTCGTCTTCGACGCGGACGAGCGTCTCTCCTTCTGGATGAAAAACACCCTGGTTCCCCTCTCCATAGCCTACATCTCTTCGGACGGGACCATCCGGGAGATCCTGGACATGGAACCCCGGTCCCTGGCCCCGGTGCCCTCCCAGTACTCGGTCAGGTACGCCCTGGAAGTCCCGCAGGGCTGGTTTTCCCGGGCCGGGGTCCGGGTCGGGGACCGGGTGATCCTGCCGG
>JAAYUR010000022.1 GCA_012517645.1 Treponema sp. | reverse complement strand
GCCATACTGAGTTCCATGACCCGCAAGGAACGGGCCAACTACCTGATCATCGGGCCCTCCCGGCGCTCCCGGATAGCCCGCGGCTCGGGCACCTCCGTGGCGGAGGTGGCCCGATTGCTCAAGAAATTCGAGAAGACCCGGACCATGATGAAGAAGATGGCCCGGGGCCGGGGCCGGGAAGCCCAGGCGTGGGCGAAGATGTCGGGCGGCCGGTAGTCCCTGCCGGCGTGAAACGGTCCCAGGTGATTCGACGGCCGGGGGGAGCTTCGACGAGCGCGCGGCGCTCGTCCATCCGGGCGGGACGCGAGGTTCGCCCGGGCCACTTTACACTCCTTTCCCTCCTCGCTATACTACGCGAACCTATTCGCACCACCGGAGAAGACCGATATGGCTAGAAGATGCGATATCTGCGGAAAGGGCACCGCCTTCGGGCACAACGTGTCCCACGCCAAGAACAGGACCAACCGGGTCTGGAAACCCAACCTCGTCCAGGTGAGGACCCTGATCGAAGGGACCGTCCTGACGGTCAAGGTCTGCACCCGCTGCCTCAAGGCCGGCAAGATCGTCAAGTACGTCTGATCCGCCGCCGTTCTGCAAGGAAAGCCGCCTTCCGGGCGGCTTTTTTATTGTCTTCGGACCGTCCTCCCTCGGGCGAGCAAGAAAAGGCCCGGCCGGTACGCCCGGCCGGGCCTATTGGACTTCACGCGGCGTCGTCGGGGACGCCTGAGGGGTTTACCAGCGGCCGCGCCCGCCGGGCATCATGCCCCGGCCCATGGGGCCGTAGGTTCCGGCCGGACCGTAGGAACCCATCATCCCCCGGCCGAAGCCCCCGGCCTGGGAAAGGTCGATCTCCCGTCCGCCGAGGGTGAGCTTCACGACGTGGAACAGGGACACGTTCGTCGCGTAGGGCAGGGCCTGCTCGTAGCCCTCCAGCTTGACCTGGGCGCCTTCCTTGAGTCCGTCCACGAATCCGAAGAGACGGGCGGGGATGCCCACGTAGTAGGTCTTGTCCTTCACGACCACCGCGGGGTGGGCGTTGACCAGGGCCAGCTTGCCTTCGATCTTTACCGTCTCGGCGGGCGCCGCGGGGGCCGGATAGGCGCCGGGGCCGCGGAAGCCCGGGGCCCAACCCTGGGCGGACACGGCGGAGGCCGCGACCGCGATGGCCAAGACTACGATGACTGCGCGCTTCATATGGAACTCCTTGCGGTTCTATTGTTCCGATCCTCAAGGATCGGTGCCGGTTTCCTTCCGACACCTTACCTATAGCAATCGCCGTGCCAAATTAGGTTTTCAGGAAGGATCAGAACAGGATTAACATGATGTTCAAGAGCAACAAGATTAAGGATTAAAATATTTATAGATATGGAAAAAAAATATAAACATGAGGGAGAATAAGAATCATGTTAATCTATATGAAATCAAGATCGTCCTGTCCCGATTATCCTGAGAAATCGGCGTGATCTTACGCTTTTTTAGTAGTTCCTACAATTGTCCCGGGAAGTTTTTCCCCGAGCCTGGGAAATTATTTCCCATCCGGCCGGCAAGAAGCCGAGCGGGAACGGCGGGCGGAAACCAGCATACGGACCCCCGAGGCCCCCAGGAAGGCGGCCCCGGACAGGACGACGACTACCGCCCCGGAGGGGAGGTTGGTCTGCCAGGAGAGCGCAAGCCCCCCGACGGAGAACAGGGCGGATAGCGCCGACGCCAGGATCATCATGCCCCGGAGGTTCCGGGCCGCGTATCCCGCGGTGCCGGAGGGCAGGGTGAGCATGGCTATGACCATGACGATGCCCACGAAGGTCTGGAGCAGGACCACCGACACGGCTACGACCGCCAGGGTCGCCAGGAAGACCGCGTCGGTCCGCACGCCCCGGGTCCGGGCGAACTCCTCGTCGAAGGCGGACGCCTCGATCTGGGGATAGAAGCGCCAGGCCCCCGCCACGACCAGGACTGAGAGGACGGCCATCAGGACCAGGTCCTGACCGGAAATCAGGAGGATGTTGCCGAAGAGGTAGCTCATGGGATCCGCGTAGCCCGGGGTCTTGGCGATGAACAGGACCCCGACGCTCATTCCCACCGCCCAGATGGCGTTGATCACCGTGTCCTCCCTCTGCTTGGCCTTGAGGGACACGACGCCGATCAGGGCGGCGGACAGGACCGCGAAAACGAGGGCCCCCGCGATCGGGGGAAACCCCGGGGCGAGCCCCTTGGCCGCAAGGAACAGGGCAAGCCCGATTCCGCCCAGGACCGCGTGGGAGATGGCTCCGGCAAGCCCCGCGATCCGCTTGACCGTCACCACGGAGCCTAATACCCCGAAGAGCACCGAGGACAGGATGCCCGCGAGGAAGGCGTTCCGGACGAAGGGCAGGGACGGGTCCAAGAGGGCGGCCAGGAAGCTCATCTCATTCCCCCTTCCCGCAGCAGTCCTCGGGCGGGATCTCCGTGTCGTGGAGGACCTGCAGGGCTCCTCCTCCGAAAGCCCCGGGGGCGAGTCCCCGGGCTACCGGGATCGAGGCATGGCGCACCACGGATCCGGCCCGGCCGTCCCGATCCCCCACGCAGAGGACCGCGTCCGTCAGGTCGGAGACGAAGAGGGTGTCGTGGGTAACCACGAGGATGGTCGCCTTACCTTTCAATTCCCCCAAGGCCCGGAAGAGACGGGTTTCGCTCTCGGCGTCCATGTTGGCGGTGGGTTCGTCCAGAACGAGGAGTCGGGGGTTCGAGGCTAGGGCGCGGGCCACCAGGACCCGGCGCCTCTGTCCCCCGGAGAGGGCCGAGTAGGGGCGGTCCCGGAGGTCGGCGACGTCCGCCTGCTCCAAGGCGGCGTCGACGGCCTTGATGTCCTCCGAGGAATAGCGGCTTCCGCTGCCCCGGAGCCGACCCATGCGGACGACCTCGGCCACGGAGATCGGAAACGCGGGGTCGAAGGCTGCGTTCTGAGGGACGTATCCCAGGGACTCGAGGGCCGTGTGGGGAGGGGCTCCCAGGACCTCGATACGGCCGGCGGAAGGAAGCGCAAGCCCCAGGAGAAGCCGGAGTATCGTGGTTTTCCCGGAGCCGTTCGGACCGATCAGGGCCGCGAACTCCCCCTCGTGGATGTGGAAGGAGACGTTCTGGAGGATGGGGTCGGTGCCGTAGGAAAAACAGACCGAGTCGAACCGCACCGCCGTGGGGCGTGACCGCCCGCTGTTGGCGTGGGAATGCGGAGCCGGCTCGGCCGGCTCCGCCCGTCTTAGGTTCGCGCTCATAGTACCCACATCCTAATTCCTCCGTACCCGGAAGGCAAGCTTAGGGTAGTGTAACGAACCTTGTGCAAAGGTTCACCGCGCGACAGCTTTCAGGGCATCCCCGATACGTTTGAGATTAGGGAGCCAGTCGGCCTCCAGAGGATTGATCTCCACGACGGAGCCTCCGATCGAGGCGGCGATGACCTTCGCGGCGGACTTGGAGAACTGGGGCTGGACGAAGATCACCCGGGCATCGTGGTTCCGGGCTTCCGCGATGAGCTCCGCAAGAACCTTCTGGGTGGGTTCCTTACCGCCTAACTCTACGGCTACCTGCTCGATCCCGAACTCGTCCAGGAAGTACCCGAAGGAGGGATGGTACACGAACACGGGCTTTCCTTTTAGAGGCGCCAGGTCCTTCGCCAGGGAAGCAAAGGCGGCGTCGATCTCCCGGACCAGGGTCTCGTAGTTGCGGGAATACTGGGAGGCTCCCTCGGGGTCGACCCGGCTCAGGACATCCCGGACGAAACGGGCTTGGATCTTGGCCGGTTCACGGCCCAGCCAGATATGGGGGTCTCGGCCGCCCTCCAGATCGGCCTCATCCGTATGGCCTTCGCCCTCGTGTTCTTCCTCGCCCTCTTCGTGGCCGTGGGCTTCCAGGGTCCTGAACCTGACCCCCTCTGTGGTGTCAACGATCTGGAGGCGGGGATACAGGTTTTTCACCTTGGGCAGGATGCCCTTCTCGAACTCGACCCCGATGGTCAGCCAGGCCGCGGCCGTTCCCAGGCCCGCCATCTGCTGGGGGGTCGGTTCGTAGGAGTGAGGGCTCTGGCCGGGTCCGACCAATACCAGGGCCTGAGCCCTTCCTTGGGCGATCCGATCCACGAAGTACTGCTGGGGAAGGACGCTGACCGCGATGATCGGCTTTCCGGCCGAGGGCTCTTGTGTTCCCATGGCAGCCGCCGGCGCGACAAGGACGGCTGCCGCCGCAAGTACGAACAGAGCTTTTCCGATTCTCATAGGACCTCCTGCCTGGTCTGAATCACAGGGTTACGAACTCATAGTAATACATTGTAACACCATCGTCAACCGAGTCGTTAGTGTTACGAAGCTTGTACCAAAGCAGGATATGCAATCCTCGCCTGATCAAGCACAGGCATACGCCGGAAGGTACTCCGGCCTGTTCTTCAGGGGCGTGGGATACTCCTTCATCCAGATCCTCCGTTGGGATTCCGAAAGCCGAGTCCGGCTCAGGAAGGCCCG
>JAAYUR010000372.1 GCA_012517645.1 Treponema sp. | reverse complement strand
CGGGAGTGCGGGGTCCCAGCGACAGGGCCAGCAGGAGGACCGTTAGGACCGGAAGGGCGGAGGCCAGGGTCACGACACCCAATCCCCCGGAGGACCCGTCCCCGCGGCCCACGATCCGGGACACCCCGATACCCAGGGCGATCACGAGGGGAACCGTCACGGGGCCGGTGGTCACCCCTCCGGCGTCCCAGGCGAGGCCCGCCGCGGGGGCCAGGACCGGATCCAGGGCGGCCCAGAGGGACAGCCCCAGGAGGAGGGGGATGAAGGTGAACAGAAAGGGCTTCAGGGACCAGTTCCGGATGAACCGGAACACCCCCAGCACGACCGCGATCCCCACCCCCACGGCGATGGCCGCCACGAGCCAGGGGGAGCCCCGGTTCAGAAGGAGGTACAGCATCGGCGCGTCCCAGGGCCGGACGGCGCTTCCCTGGGCCCGGAGAAAGCCGATGGCGGGCTCCGCCAGGGTCGCGGTGATGCCCAGGACCAGGGAAAAGAGGACGATCCCCGCCCCCCGGGCCCGGGACGGCAGGCGGAGGCCGCAGCGCTCCCCCAGGGGCATGACACCCAGGAATAGACCCTCCAGGAAGAGGGCCAGCCCCGCGGCCACGGCCCCTATTCCGGCGGCCACGGAGAGCGCGCTTTCGATGGGTCGGCGCAGGACGAGGAACTGGAAGGCGGCCAGGTAGAGGACCAGGAACGATACGGCCCGGATCTGGGCTCCCAGCTTTCCCCGGGCGTAGCCCAGGATCATGGAGGCGCTTTGTCGGATCGGAATGCGCACTTGGCCTTTCCGGGACGCGGAGCCGAAGGACGATCGAGGCATCGGAACTCTCCGGATTCTTGGTCTAACTTCATTCTATACGCGGAGGGTCCCCGGGTGAAGGGAACCCGCCTCGGCCGTCGGTTCGGATGCGAGGCCTCGGTTTTTTCCCCTCCCCTTTGAATTTATCCCCGCATTTTGGTAGAGTTTCTCCCTATTCGCGCCCCGCGACGCCCGTCGGGCGGCGCGGGAGAACGCAGCGACGAAGGGAACGCCCATGAAAACCATCGAACTCGCGAAAGCCTACGCACCGAAGGAATTCGAGGACCGCATCTACGAGTCCTGGGAATCCGCCGGCCATTTCAAGCCCGCGGGAGAGCCCGGAAAGAAACCCTTCGTCATCGTCATACCCCCCCCGAACGTCACGGGGGTCCTCCATATGGGGCACGGCCTCAACAACTCCCTCCAGGACATCGCCATCCGGTACAACCGGATGCTCGGGCGACCGACCCTCTGGGTGCCCGGCAGCGACCACGCGGGGATCGCCACCCAGCACGTGGTGGAGAAGAAGCTCCGGGCCCGGGGCATCCTGCGCCGGGACCTTGGGCGGGAAAAGTTCGTGGAGGAGACCTGGAAGGTCGCCAACGAACACCACGACATCATCAAGAAGCAGCTGGAGAAGATCGGGTCCTCCTGCGACTGGACCCGGGAGCGCTTCACCCTGGACGAGGGCCTGTCCAAGGCGGTCCGGGAGGTCTTCGTGACCCTCTACGAACGGGGACTGGTGTACAAGGGCGAGTACCTGGTGAACTGGTGCCCCTCCTGCGGCACCGCCCTGGCGGACGACGAGGTGGACCACGCGGACGAGGCGGGAGGGATGTACCACATCCGCTACGAGATCGTCGATCCTCCGGCCGGCTCCCCTCCGGAGGGCGGCTGGACGGTGATCGGCGGCAGGGCCTTCATCGAGATCGCAACGACCCGTCCGGAGACTCTCCTGGGGGACACCGCCGTGGCCGCCCACCCCGAGGACCCGCGCTACTCCGCCTTGATCGGCAAGATGGTCAAGCTGCCCCTGACGGACCGGGTCATCCCCATCATCGCGGACTCCTACGTGGACCGGGAGTTCGGGACGGGGCTTGTTAAGATCACCCCGGCCCACGATCCCAACGATTTCGAGGTGGGCAACCGGCACAACTTGCCCCGGGTGAACGTCCTGACCCCGGACGGGAAGATCTCCGACGCCGCCCCCGGGAAGTACCGGGGCATGAACGTCAAGGACGCCCGGAAGGCGGTGGTCGCGGACCTGGAGGCCGAGGGGCTCTTCGTGCGCCAGGAGAAGATCAGCCACTCCGTAGGCCACTGCTACCGCTGCCACACCGTGGTGGAGCCCTTCCTTTCGGAGCAGTGGTTCGTGCGGATGAAGCCCCTGGCCGAGAAGGCCTTGAAGGTCTGGCGGGACGGGGAAGTCCGGTTCTTTCCCCAGCGCTGGGAGAACACCTACGAGCACTGGCTCACGAACATCCGGGACTGGTGCATCAGCCGCCAGCTCTGGTGGGGGCACCGGATCCCCGCCTGGTACTGCGCCCATTGCGGCAAGACCGTGGTGGCCCGGGAGGACCCCCTGGAGTGCCCGTTCTGCAAGTCCACGGAGCTGACCCAGGACGAGGACGTCCTGGACACCTGGTTCTCCTCCTGGCTCTGGCCCTTCAGCACCCTGGGCTGGCCCAAGGACACCGCGGACCT
>JAAYUR010000506.1 GCA_012517645.1 Treponema sp. | reverse complement strand
GGGAGGGTCTGCCGGACTGGGCCCGGCGCACCTTGGAAAGCGCCTCCGAGGACAGGCGGGACTATGTCTATTCCCGGGAGTATTTCGAGGCGGCCCGAACCCACGACCCGTATTGGAATGCGGCTCAAAATCAGCTTGTCCGTACCGGGACCATCCACAACTACATGCGGATGTACTGGGGCAAAAAAATCCTCGAGTGGTCGGCGGATCCACGTATCGCTTTTGAATCCGCCCTTTATTTGAACGACCGCTACGCCCTGGACGGCCGGGATCCCAACGGCTACGCGGGCGTGGCCTGGTGCTTCGGCCGCCATGATCGGCCCTGGTCGGGACGGGCGGTGTGCGGCACGGTCCGCTACATGAACGCCGCGGGTCTACGACGTAAATTCGACGCCGACGCCTACGCCCGCGCTTGGGCTTGAGGCTACCGGTTCCGCGCCGGGTTTCACCTTCACAATCGGCCCGCGGATTGCTATAGTACACGGATGGAGGAATCTATGCTGGACACCCTGGAGTACACGAAGGTCGAAGGAGAGAACAAGAAGCACACGGTGACCGTCTACGCCTTGTCCACCTGCGGCTTCTGCAAGCGTGCCCTCGCGTTCCTGGACACCCACAAGTTCGAATACTCCTACATCTATATGGACAAGATACCTCTGGAGACCAAGACGGAGGCCAAAAAGATACTAAAGGAAAAATTCAAGCAGGACGTGGCCTTCCCCTTCGCGGTCGTGGACGACCGGGAGCCCCTGGTCGGCTTTATCGAGGCGGATTGGAAAAGGACACTGGAGGTCTAGATGGCTACCCAGAAAACGATCGAGGATACTCGGCGGTTCGCGGGGATGGTGGCCTCCAAACAGGGCTGGACCTTGAATCCCGACGCGGAGTTCACTGGGACCTTGATCGAAGGACTGACCACCAACTGGAACCGCTACGGTTATTATCTGTGCCCGTGCCGGGACACCGAGGGAAGCCGTGAGGCGGACGCCTCCGTGATCTGTCCCTGCCGGTACGCCCGGGAGGACGTGGCGGAATACGGTCACTGCTTCTGCGCCCTGTACCTCAGACCGGATTTCGCGGCTGCAGGCTCCGAAATTCGGGGAATACCGGATCGCAGGAACTCAGGCTAGGATCGGATACCGCGGTCCTGATCCGACGGAACGCCTCGGTTTGCGACAGACATCCGCCGACGGACTTGTCGCGCCCCGCCGCATCCCGGTATCCTTGAGCGATGTCCCGAACCTACCTTGACTGGGCCGCTACGGCCCCCCCTTCCGAAAAGGCCCTGGAAACGTACCTCCGGGCCGCCCGGGAATACCCGGGCAATCCCTCCAGCCTGCACCGGGACGGTACGGCGGCCCGGAGGGCTCTGGAGGATTCCCGGGCGCGGCTGGCCGGACTGTTGGCCTGCAGCTCCGAGCGGATCGTCTTCACCTCCGGGGGGACGGAAGCGGACGGCCTGGTGCTCTTAGCCCTGCTCCGCCGACCCTCCCCGGGTTCCATCGTCATCTCTTCCATCGAGCATCCCGCGGTCTTCGAGCAGGCCGCGGTCCTGGAACGCCTGGGCTGGAAGGTGCGGAGGGTCGACCCGGGTCCGGACGGCCGGGTGGGACCCGGCGCGATAGCGGGCGCCTGCGGCCCCGACACGGTCCTGGCCGCGGTCATGGCGGTCAACAACGAGACCGGGGCCGTCCAGCCAGTGGCGGAAATCCGCCGCGCCTTGGACGATGTCTCCCGCGGCGGGCGCAGGATCCTTCTCCACACCGACGCGGTCCAAGCCTTCGGGAAAATTCCCTTCCGCCCCGAGTCCCTGGGCGTCGATTCGGCCGCCCTGAGCGCCCACAAACTCCGCGGCCCCCGGGGAGTCGGAGCCCTGTACCTGCGGAAGCCCTTCGAACCTCTGAACGCCGGGGGCGGTCAGGAGGCGGGAATCCGCTCGGGGACGGAGAACCTGCCGGGCATCCTGGCTTTCGAGGAAGCCGCGGAGGAAGCTGTTCGCGGACTCCCCGGGAGCGCGCCCAGGGCCCGGATGCTTACGGACCGCCTGCTCGAACATGCCCGGGGCATTCCGGACGTTCGCCCCCTGCCTGATTGCAGGACCCCGGGGGACGAGCGGTATTCCCCCTGGATCCTGAGTCTATCCCTGCCGGGACTCGCCGGGGAGACCGCCGTCCGGGTGCTCTCGGACGCGGGGTTCGACGTATCCACCGGAAGCGCCTGCTCCTCCTCCCGACGCAAGCGCAGGGTCCTGGAAGCCATGGGCGTACCGGAAGCCTTGGCGTTTTGCGCGATCCGGGTATCCATCGGACCGACCACGACCGAATCGGAGATCGACGTATTCGCGGACGCCCTGCGGGACTCCTACCTTCGTTACCGTACATAAGGAAGGCCCATGGAAACCCTGTACCTGATCAAACCCGGAGAGCTGGAGCTCAAGGCTGGCAACCTCCGGGAGTTCGAATCCCGATTGCGCAGGGACATCGAGAAGCGCATGGAAGGCCGGGCCCGGGTGGACATCCGGCCGGGCCGCTTCTTCCTTCGGGTGCCCGAAGGCCTCGAGGACCAGGCCGAACGGGTTCTCTCCATGATTCCCGGAATCGTGGGCTATGCCCGGGCTCTCACCTGCGGGAAGACGATGCCCGAGATCGGGGAACGGGCCCTCCGGATCGCCCGGGAGGGACGGGATGCGGGGCACAGCACCTTCAAGGTCGAGGCCCGTAGGGCGGACAAGGGCTTCCCCCTGGATTCCTACGGACTCGCCCGAGAGCTGGGCGGACTGATCCTGGAGAACCTACCCGGCCTGACCGTGGACGTGAAACGGCCGGAGTTTACGGTCTTCGTGGAGATCCGGGAGAGGGCCTACATACACGGCCCGATCCGCAAGGGGCAGAAAGGCCTTCCCGTGGGCTCCGCGGGGAAGGGACTGCTCCTCTTGTCCGGAGGTATCGATTCCCCGGTGGCGGGGTATCTCATGGCCAAACGAGGGCTTTCCCTGGAAGCGGTTTATTTCAACGCCTACCCCTACACGTCCCGGGAAGCCTGGGAAAAGGTCCGGGATTTGGCGGCGGTTGTGGCCCGATACTCGGGACCGATAGTCCTCCACACAGTATCGTTCACGGAAATCCAGAGGGCTATCAAGCGAGGCGCCCCGGAGGAATGCTCAACCCTATTCCTGCGGGCCGCCATGGTCCAAGCCTCCCATGACTTGGCCGGACAGATCGGAGCGAACTCCCTGGTGACCGGGGAAAGTCTCGGCCAGGTAGCCAGCCAGACCGCGGAGAATATCCGGTTTTCCCAGGCACGAACGGACCTCCCGATCTTCCGTCCCCTCATTGGAGTGGACAAAGAGGACACGATGAAGATGGCCCGGGATATAGGAACCTACGAGATTTCTATACTGCCCTATGAGGATTGTTGTGTGCTTTTTTCCCCGGAGCACCCCATACTACGATCCCGGCCGGACAGGGAGGGGCCGATGTATGAATCCTTGAACCTTGAACCGTATATCTCGGAGGCTCTCCGAACCCGGGAAATCCTGGAGGTGCCGTACTCGACCTAGACCGGATCAGGCCTCTACCTTCAGGACCTCCGAGACGGCCTTCTCGATCTGATTCTGGGGCAGGGCACCCATCGCGTAGCTGGGGTTCCCCTTTTTGGGGATGAAATAAAGGGTGGGGATGCTCTGGATACCGAAGACACCGGAAAGCTCCTGCTCGGCGTCCGTGTCTACCTTGTAGACATGGAGCTTGCCTTCATACTTCTTTGCGATCTTTTCAAGAACCGGCGCGACCATCTTGCAGGGGCCGCACCAGTCGGCGTAGAAATCGATGATCGCCGGCAGATCCCCGGCGTATTCCCATTCCTTCTTGGCTTCGTAGTCGAACACTTTCTTCTTGAAGTCTTCGGTGGTCAGTTTTTCGGGCATCCGGATCTCCTTGCGTCATCGTTTGAGCTTGTTGACATATTTAAT
>JAAYUR010000123.1 GCA_012517645.1 Treponema sp. | reverse complement strand
GGTTCGGAAGCCAGGACACCTTCCAGGGTCCGGAGCGTGGCTTCGTCGGGCATAACGGAATCCGTCATTCCCCCCCCTCCGCCCCGGAGGCGCGGCCGGCCAGGATGTCCGCCAGGCTCCGGGCTCCGGGGGGCAGGGCCTCGCCGGTGATGCCCTCGGCGTAGACGGTCCGGACCTCCGGCCCGTCCAGGGCCCGGGCCCGGCCGGGATCCGCGGTCTTCAGGAAAACCAGACCGTGGCGCTCGCAGACGTACTCCAGGATGAAGTCCAGGTCGCTCTGCCCCGCCAGGACCAGAGTATGGACCCCCTCCCGCTTGGCCGCCAGGACGTGCTCCTCCAGGAGGTCCCGGTACAGGGCGGTGCTCCGGGCGGTGCGCTTGAGGTACCGGTAGGTCCGACGGGCGATCTCCTGGACCCCCTCCGGCGTCAGGGCGTAGTGGAGGTTCCGGGCGTTCACCCGCTTGACCGTCACCCAGCCCTTCTCGGTAAAGCGCTTGAGGAGGACGTTGGTCATGCCCAGGGACAGGCCCGCCGTCCGGGCCAGGGCCCGCTGGGTGGGCGCCCGGGAGGAATCGGCCTTTCCGGAGCCGTAGAGGTTTTCGAGAACCGCAAGTTCGGTGTCGGATTGCATCAAGTTTCCGAATATGTAACCTTGTCCGCGATCTGAAGAAAAAAGTCCCGGCTCCATAGATCCAAGTCCTCCGGGACGGGTACGAAACGCGCCGCGTCCTCCCGGGCCGCGCGGACATCCAGAAGTTCGATTCTGTCGCGGAGCATCCGGTCCGCATCTTCGGGGCCGAGCTTGCCGCCCTTCCACAGGCCTCCCGCTTCCAGCCGGCTCCGGAGGTACCCGAGGTTCACGGGAATTTTACGGCCGGCGAAAAAGACCAGATCGTACCAGTCCCGGCCCTTCACGCGATTCTTCCAGGAGCGGGCCAGGAGGGCATGGAATTTCCCCGCGAACATGCAGGGGCCCGTATACGCCCGGATTCCGATGGGCGAAGGTTCCAGAAGAACTCGGGTCTCCGTATCGAACCCCCCGGGCGGTTCGACGTCCGCCTCGAACTTGACCCGGATCGTCCGATTCCGGGCCGCGGCCGCGGAAATCCGGTCGGGCGTTCCGATTCGAATCATCGCCGTTCGGGTATTCATCTTCAGGAAGGCGGACTCGATCGCGGTGTCCTTGTCCCGTCGGTCCAGTTCGATCTCCAAGCCCAGGGAACCGAGCTCTTTTCGGAGGAAATCAAAATAAGGATCGAAACGGAAATCCGGATCCGGCTTGAGCAGGGAAAAATCAAGATCCTCGGAAAAGCGGTCCAGGCCGTACAGGAGCCGAAGGGCGGTTCCTCCGTAAAATGCCGCCTTCTCGAAAAACTTTCCCCGCCAGAGTCCCAGAAGCATGAACTCCTGGGCCACCTCCCGCAGAGCCCGGTCGTACTCCTCGAAGGTCCCGGGCTTTCTGCGCTCGATCAAGGCCGAAAGAGCGTCCGTCACGATGCCCTCGCCGTTCCCGCGAACCGGGCCAGGGCCCGTACGGCGGGTCTGGGACATTCTCGCAGCAAGGAGACCAGGGGCGAGAAGTCCAGGTTCCGAAAGTCGGCCGGATCGATCCGCAGGTTCTCGAACAAGTGGTCCTCGATTTCGCCCCGCCCGAGTTCCGGCGTCCGGACGTAGAGCGTATCCGCCAGGGCCTTCTCCGGGCAGGCGATCAGAAAACCGCGCCGGGAATCGACGGCCTCGTACCGGACTCCGAAGGAATACCACCGTTCCGGCAGATGCTCGTACTCGAACCTGCCCGCGGGGGTATCGAACCGCTTTCTTCGCATCGGGGTGACCGAGGTGACCGCCTCGACCGCCTCGGGGATCAAGCCGTGGTACCGAAGGGCATACTCCAAGGATACGCAGGAAGGCCCGTATACAAGATTCGCCAGCACTTCCCGGGAGTACCAATCCCGGGGATCGTTGGTCACGTACAACCCCTTCTTGATCCGGATCAGCTCCCCCGAACGCAGAAGCTTCGTGATCCGGTCCCGGGGATAGGCATAGCCGGACAAGGCGTGGAGTAGGGTTTGGTAATCGACTTCCGGAATATCGAATCGCATTTTCATCCAGTATGTCGATAATATATCGACATACTGGTCAATTTCCACCATATTTTCAAGGTTTATTTGTCAATCTTTTCGTTGTCTTGTTGATTTTATTGGATCGATGGAATCATTTAGGGCAAACGGGGGCCGGCGCCCCGGGAGAGCGCTTTTTTCCCCGTAGTCCCGACGCCCCGGCCGGGGGTCGGAGGCGGCCGCAACACGCTCCCCGTCCCGGAGGGGTCCTTGAGGGCGATCCGTCGGGCCGGGACCGGAAGTCCTGCGGCGGACGGTCGCCCGAGTTGTTCAATCCGTGAACACGACTATATCGCGGCGGGCGGGGAAGTTCAATGGGCGAGAACGGAATTCGACGGCGTATGCGGAGAAGGTTGCGAGGGTTACTTCAATATAAAACTGAAATTTCGAGATCTCTTAGCACAAGTTCGATAGCCTTGGCCAGATCGTCCTTGCATTCCTCGATCGTCCTGCCTTGGCCGTTCGCCCCGGGAACCTCGAGAGCGTATCCGAAATACCAGTCCCCGTCCTTTTCTATAATGGCGTTGTAGGTGTTCATTCCACCCCCCACCCTGCGAATATTCCTTGAGAGTACGGTTTGTTAAAGGAGCATCCGGAATCAAAAAATGATAGATGCTACTGCGTGAAGACCATGGAAGGACGAACTAACCGTTGAACAGTTGCCGATTTAATGTAAAATAGAAGTGTGAATCCTAAAGAGCATGGTATCGATTATATCCCTCGAACCCTGGCCGGTACCCTTCGACATTCCCTCGAGCAGTATCCGGTGGTGACGGTGCTGGGACCCCGACAGTCGGGGAAAACCACGTTCGTACGGAATGTCCGGACTTCGCCTACGTGAACCTGGAGGATCCGGAATGGCGGGACTTGGCGCGGAACGACCCCAAGACCCTGTTCTCGCGGTATCCCGGCCCCCTGATCCTGGACGAGATTCAAAGGGTGCCGGAGCTCCTGTCCTACATCCAGGTGCTCTCGGATGCCGAAGGGGCCGAGGGTCGCTTCATCCTGACCGGAAGCCACCAGGCATCGCTCCACGAGGCGATCGCCCAATCCCTGGCGGGACGGACCGCCGTCCTTACCCTCCTGCCCCTGAGCCTTGCTGAACTGGGGGACCGATGCGCCGGCGATTCCCGGGAGACCATCCTCCACCGGGGTTTCCTTCCCCGCATCCACGCCCGGGGCCAGGAACCGACGGGGGCCTACCGATCGTACTTCCAGACCTATGTGGAGCGGGACCTTCGGTCCCTCCTGCTGGTGAAGGATCTATCCAAGTTCGAGACGTTCCTCCGGCTGCTGGCGGGGCGCGCGGGACGCCTGTTCGTGGCCAGTTCCATCGCCGGGGAGATCGGCGTCTCCTACAAGACCGTACAGGACTGGGTATCCGTGCTGGAGGCCTCCTATATCGTCTTCCGGCTTCAGCCGTATCATTCCAGCTACGGCAAACGACTGGTGAAGACCCCGAAGCTCTATTTCACGGAGCCGGGACTGGCCGTCTACCTTCTGGGCATAGAGACCCCGGACCAGCTGGGACGGGATCCGCTCTTCGGAAGTCTCTTCGAAAACATGGTGGTGTCCGAGGCGGTAAAGGCCCGTCTACACCGTGGAAAGGATCCTAACGTCTACTTCTTCCGGGACAGCAACGGCAACGAGGTCGACCTCCTCCTGGACCGCCGCCCGGCCCCCTGCCCGGTGGAAATCAAGTCCTCCCGGACCCTCCACAAGGACTTGTTCAAGGGTCTGCGCACCTTCCATGGACTGAATCCGGACTCGCCCCCGGGCTGGGTGATCTACAGCGGAGACCTGGAGTCTTCCGGGGACGGGCCGGGCTTCCTGAACTTCCGGCACACCGAGCGGATCTTCGCGGATTGAAGACGGATCGATACCCTGGAATCCGGTGAAGCGGGATCCGCACGCCGGCCGCTCCCCTTGAACGTCTCGACCGGCGCGGACCTTTTCGCTATGTTAAGGGGGATGTCCCCCAAGCTGCCCGTTCCCCGGGCTTCCATCCGCTGGAAGCTCGTCGGATTCTTCCTGGTCTTCGGCCTGGCCGTCTCCGGCTTCATCCTGGTGTCCGGCATCCGCACGACCGCCGGAGCGACCCTGCGCATGCTTCAGCGGATCGCCCGGAACGCCTTCGTCGACGAGTTCCCCGACCGCGGCTCCTCCCTCTTCCGCCGCCTCTCCGACGGGACGGGGGAATCCCTGGACCGGCTCCGCTCCCGCTTTCCCACCGTCCACGAACCCCCCGGGGATTTCCGGATGATCCTCTACGGCAAGGAACCCCGGGGCGGATGGATGGAGTTCGTCGAGGACGCGGACGGGATCCGGGGCGTCCGGGTCCCGGACGGGCGGACCGTCCGCTACCTGCGGCAGGCGGTCCTCGGCGAGGGGTTCGTCCCGATGGATCCGTTCTCCCTGCCCGGGAATCCCATCGGCGCGGCCTTTCCCCTTCCCGGCGGACCCGACGGTACCCAGCGGGTCCTCCGGCTGCAGGTCCCCACCGCGGGCATCCTGCAGTTCCTGACGGACAACGAGGCCGAAGTCCTGCAGTTCCTGGCGGCCCTGTCCGCCCTGGCCCTGGGGCTCGGCTGGTTCTTCGCGGGTCGCTTCGTGCGCCCCCTGGCGGACCTCGCGTCCTCCGCGGAGGGCTACGGCCTGGGAACGGTCCTGCCCTCCGCCTTCGAGTCTCCCCGCCGGGACGAAATCGGGGTCCTGGGCCGCACCCTCGCGGACATGGCCCGCCAGCTGGAAGCCGCGAAGGAGTCCCTGGAGGAGCGCCTGGCCGCCATGGAGTCCATGAACGCCATCGACCGGGCCGTCCTTTCCGGGGGCCCCCGGGAGGACCTGCTCTCCCGGGTCACCGCCGTCATCGCCGGGGCCGCGGACGCCCGGTCCGTCTTCCTGGCCGTCCGGGACCCCGACCGCCGGGGCTGGACCCTGGAGTCCCTGGCCTCCCGGGACGGGACGCATCCGTGCCGGGCTCCGGGCCCCGCCCCCTTCCTCTCGGAGGACCTCCTGGACGCCGCGGCCTGCGGCTTCTTCGACCGGGAATGCCTCCTGTCCCTCGCGGACGCCGACGCCTCCCTGCGGTCCCTCGTCTACGACATCACCGAGGCCGAGATAGGCTGGCTGGTCAACGAGCCCCTGATCGTGGACTCCCGGTACCTGGGCTCCCTGGTCGTGATCGCGGACGGGAAGGAGCCCCCTTCGGAGGAGGCCCGGCGGGTCCTGGCCCTCCTGGCGGACCAGGCCGCGGTGGCCCTCCGGAGCGTCCTGGAGCGGGAGGCCCGGGAGGACAACTTCGTCGGGGTGATCCGGTCCCTGACCCGGGCGATCGACGCCAAGTCCCGGTGGACCGCCGGACACTCCGAACGGGTGGCGGACCTGGCGGTCCGGCTGGGGACGGCCCTGGGACAACCCCGGGAAGCCCTGGATCGGCTCCGGATCGCGGCCCTCCTCCACGACGCCGGAAAGATCGGCGTCCGGGAGGCCGTCCTGGACAAGCCGGGC
>JAAYUR010000106.1 GCA_012517645.1 Treponema sp. | reverse complement strand
TCTGGAAATCATCGATCCAACAAGATCGACAAGATGAGGGAAGGATGAACAAGATGGGGATCTAGAGCAAAGCTCTCTTCATCTCTATCTTGTTCATCTTGTCAAATCTTGTTGATCCTGTTGGAATTTATGGTTCCAAGCCCGATAGTTTAGCCCCGTTTCGGCGGCGCCGCGAAGGAAGACCGGATCAGGGCGGCCAGGGCGCCGAGGCCCGGGTCCGAGGGGCCCGCGAAGCCCAGGTCCGCAAGGGCGTCCGTCCGCTCCCGGGACATCCACCGGTACAGACCCCGCCCGGCTTCCTTCTGGTCCGGATTGGCGTGGGCGATCCTCACCAGGGCCAGCATCTCCTCGGCGGAGAACATCTTGTAGCGGCCGCCGGATACGATGTGGTAGGTCTGGCCGTCCCGGGACCGCTCGATCCGGAAGGACGGGAGCCGGGCAGGGCCTCGGCCTCCCGCGGCCGGGCCTTTGCCCGGTCGGCCCGCGGAGGCCTCCGACCGGGAAGCCTCCCTCCGTTCCTCCGCTTCGTTGAGTCGCTCCACCTCC
This sequence comes from Treponema sp., assembly GCA_012517645.1. Taxonomy (GTDB): domain Bacteria; phylum Spirochaetota; class Spirochaetia; order Treponematales; family UBA12059; genus JAAYUR01. The sequence goes on along the minus strand of JAAYUR010000106.1, from coordinate 2,888 downwards.
ATGTTATACCGGTGGATGTGGGCCTGCTCCAGGAGGAAGTCGAGGCCCTCCTCGTCCAGTTCTTCCAGGATGGATTTCAGTTCCTTGAGCAGGGCCGCCTTCCGGCTCTTGCCGGGGCCGCGCGCCGCGGCCGAGGTTCCGGCTCGACGCGGAGGCGATCCCGAGTTAGGAGAGGCCGGTTCCTCCATGACGGAAGCCCGGCCCGGTTGGCGCGCCGGAGCGACCGGCGCGGGCTCCGGCGCCGGTCGGGCCCGCGCGGCGGCGGTGTTCTCGGCGGAGGGTCCGGCTCCATCGATCTCGTCCCGCAGGGCCTTGGACAGGCGGTCCAGGAACTTCGGGTCCGGTTTCCCGGGGGCCTTGGTCTTCTTGGGTTTCCTGGGAGCCAGCTTCTTCTTGAGGGAAGCGCTGTTGCGGTCCGCCATGGTTCCTCCTCGAGCTCAACGCATAGTAGTATTCTATCCGACCGGGGCCGGAAAATCCGAGGCGGACGAAAGGTTTCGCCGAAAGGACGGCCTCGGCATGGAGAAGGGATGAACCACGAGGATATCTACAAATCCTGCCGGGAAGCCCGGGAGGAACTCGCGTACTTCATGCGGCGCCTCTATGAGCGGGGGTTGACGACCTGTTCCGGGGGGAACCTGAGCACCCGCGTCGGGGACAATCACGTGATTATAACCCCCTCGGCCCTGGACAAGGGACGGATCACCGGGGACCAGATCGGCCTTATGACCCTGGAAGGCGAGAACCTGACGCCGGCGCTCACGGTCAGCATGGAGACCGGGATTCACCTCGAGGTGTACAAGGCGCGCCCGGAAGTCCGGGGGATCGTCCACGCCCACCCTGTGACAGCCTCCGGCTTTGCGGCCATGTCCAGGGACATCGACACCACTCTGACCGCGGAGGCCTATGCGGTGCTGGGCCGACCCGAAGTCGCCCCCTACGCCCTCATGGGAACCCCGGCTTTAGCCGAAAGCGTCGCCCGGGCGGTAAAGGACGCGGACGTGGTGATCCTGGAAAACCATGGGATCTTGACCGTCGGTTCGAGCCTCCTGGCGGCCTTCGATCGACTGGAGGTCCTGGAGGCGGCGGCCAAGATGACCCTGTTTACGGCCCTCCTGGGAGGGGCGGCGCCCCTGTCCCCGGAGCGGCTCGCCGAGCTGGACGCTTGGAAGGCGTCCCGGACCTGAGACGCCGCCGCTTCCCGGAAACGAAGGTGGCCATTTCAAAACTCAGGGAGTTTTGAATAAGTCTCTATTGTCTACGGCCGGGGACCGACCTCATCCGGGTACCTGACCCCCAGTCTCTTCAGGGTCTCCGGCTTCGGAATCCCTTCCGGGGTCCATCCCCGCAGGCGATAGTACTCGTCCAGGGAGGCGTCCAGGTCCGGGGGCAGGTTGTTCCCGGCGCCCCCGCCCTTGGGCACGAAACGGATGCGGTCCGGCAGGGTGTCGTCCTTCCGGGAGACCCCCAGGGCGCAGTTGTAGGCGCGCTTCAGGTTGAAAATCCGCTCCCCCGCGGTCAGGAACTCTTCAATGTCCAGGTTCCACCCGGTTACGAGGTTGAGCCATTCCAGGGCCACCGTCGCGCTGACACCTCCGTTCATGGAGAGTTTGCAGAGTTTCAGGCTGTCGAACAGGCCCATGAGATCCTGTGAGGCTATGACGAGTTCCGCCTTGCGCTCCGTACCGAACCGGTCCTGGGCTGTGGGGAAGCCGCGTTCGGGCAAGGGAATGGTCTTTTCGAAGACGTAGGTGAAGCCTTGGAGGTGGCAGGCCCCCCGGTTGCTTGTGGCGTAGGACAGGGCCAGGCTGTTGAAGGCACGAGGGTCATGGGCGGGGAATTCCAGCCCCTTGGAGTGGATGGCGTAATCCGGCCGGCCGACGACCCGGGAAGCTCTCAATACGCCCTCCCCGAGGATCTCGCCCACCCCGCGGCGTTCTCCGATCAACCGCACCAGTTGCACCAGGGCCTTGCCGTCTCCCCATACGGGCTCGATGCCCCCCAGGTCGATTCCGGAGGTTTCGCCTCTCTCGAAGGCCTCCATCAGGAAACCGATGGCGGCTCCCGCGGAGATCGTGTCGATCCCGTACCGGTTGGACAGCTCGTTGGCGAGGATCACCGCCTCCGGATCGTCCACCAAGCAGTTGGAGCCGAACATGCAGGTCGTCTCGTACTCCGGGCCCGCTCCCAGGGTTCCGTCCGAGAGCTCCACGGTTCGGCCGCAGCCGATGGGGCAGCGTCCGCAGAAGAAGCGCTTCTTGAGCCGGCCGCTCTCGGCCAGGTGCTGGCCGGAAAGGGGAACGGCCCGGTCTCCGAAGCTCCCCTCGTTCCAGTTGCGGACCGGTATGTCCCCGAGGTCCTGGGAGCTGACGACGATGCCCGCGGTGCCGTACTTGACCAGGCGTTCGGTTTTTCCGGGTATTTCCCGGGCGAAGGCCGTGCAGGCCTTGGCAAGGGCCTGGGCGTCGTGAACCGGCCGGGGAGTCCTTCGCCCGGGGGCGGCCACCACTGCCTTTAGGCGTTTGGAGCCCATCACGGCCCCTATGCCGCAGCGCCCGGCCGCCCGGCCGTGCCGGCCGTCGTGGAGGACCGCGGCGATGCGGACCAGGCGTTCCCCCGCGGGGCCGATGCAGGCGGTCTCGGAATCGGGGAAGCGGGATTTATAGGCTTCATAGGTCTCGAAGGTGTCCCGGCCCCAGAGGTCCCCGGCGTCCTCGACGGAGGCGCCGTCCTCCCGCACGACCAGGGAGACGGGCCGGTCGGAGATTCCCCGGATCACAAGCGCGTCGAAGCCCGTCGCCCGGAAGGCGGAGCCCCAGGCTCCCCCGACGTCGCATTCCCCGAAGATCCCGGTCAGGGGACTCTTGGCCAGGATCTGGTGGCGTCCC
>JAAYUR010000024.1 GCA_012517645.1 Treponema sp. | reverse complement strand
TGGCGATGATCCGGAACCCCCTGCCCACCGCCCCGGCCCGGGCCGCCTCGATGGAGGCGTTGATGGCCAGGATCCCGGTGCGGTCCGACACGTCCTGGATGGCGCCGGTGATGCCCGCCACGGCGGAAGTCTTGTCCTTGATGTTCTGGAAGAGTCCGGCCAGGGCGCCCGCGTCCCGGGACGCTTGGACGATCTCGCCGACCCGGGCCTCGATGTCCTCGTTCATCCCGGCGTTCTTGCGCAGGATCTCCGCCATCATCGAATCGATCCGGGCGGAGTTGCCGGCGGTGCTGCCGCTGGTGGCCCGGATCTCCTCGAAGGCCGAGACGATGGAGGCCAGGGCCGTTCCGATCCGGCCCATCGAGTCGTCCAGGATCTCCAGGGAGTTGGCGGTCACGGCGGTCAACACCACGCTCTTGTGGTACCCCACCACGAAGGCTTCGATCGCGGCCCGGAAGTTCCCGGCCGGGTCCGCCAAGGGCGGCTCGGGAGGCAGTTTAGGCTCCATAGAACCTGTCCAAGAGGTCCGTGCCGCACTTGAGGGCCGAGAGCCAGGACAGGAAGCCCTGGACCGAGGCACCCCGGTAGATCGCGCCGTGCTGGGGGGCGATCATCTCGGGCTTGAGCCGGGAAACCAGGTCGCACCAGCGCCGGGCGACGAAGTTGGAGGCGATGAGCCGCTCGTGGAAGCCTTGGATCACCGGAAGGTGGGCCGGGAAATCGTCCACGAAGGCCGTCTCCCCGCCCTCCGGGAAGAAGCCTCCCCCGACATCCCCGGAAAATAGGATCTTCGCGCGGGTGTCGTAGAGGCTGAAGGCCCCCGGCGAGTGCATGTAATGGGTCGGCACGAAGGACAGCTCCGCCCCGGAGCCGAGCCGGACGCCCTTGCCCGCCTCCTCGATGGGCTGGATCCGCCCGGGATCCACGATGCCGAAGTGGGGAAGGAACCGGGTCCAGAGCCCGGAGATGTAGATCCGGGCCGGGGTCACCCCCAGCCAGAGGGCGATCCCGCTGGACACATCCGGGTCCTGGTGGGAGAAGAAGATCCCGTCGATCCGGTCCAGGGGCACGTGGCGGCTGACCGCGGCCACCACCCGGGCGAAGAGGTGGACCCCCCCGGGATCCAGGAGCCAGCCCCGGCCCTTGTCCAGGATGAGGTACTGCAGGGTCTGGACGGCACCCTTCCCGGAACGGGCGTCGGCGCCCAGCCAGATGAAGGAATGGTCCCCGTCCTCGTACAGCACCCGGCTCGTCAGATCCGCTTCGTCGTTCATTCCTTCCGTCCTCGTTCTCCCAAATCTTAGGTCCAAAGTATATAATACCCGCCATGGAAGCGCAAAGCCGCGGCGCCGGAAACCGCCTGATCCGGGCCCTCGGTGTCCTGACCGAGTCGGCCCCCGGCCGGGGCGCCCTGGCCGCGTCCGCGGCGGCCTCCCTCGTTTCCGCCCGAAGCCCCGGGGCCGCCCTGGTCTTCGTGCTCCTGCCCGCCTACGTCGTGCTGACCCGGGGAGACTTTTCTACCGACGACGGATCCGGGGGCGGGGCTCCCGACCCGTCCCGGCCCGGCGCTCCCGAAGGTCATCCGGCGGCGGGCATATCTCCCTCGGAAATCCCCCTCCGACTGGCCGCCGCCGCCCTGGCCGCCGCGGCCGGCATGATCGCTCTGGGCATCGGCGGCACGATAGCCCAGCGCTTCCGGACCCAGGTCTTCACCCTCCCCTGGGGACTCGGGGCGGCCTGCGCGGCCGTCTCCCTGATCCTGGCCGCGGTCCACCTTCCCTTCCTGGCGGCCTTCGGCAGGCGGGCGGGCCGGATCGCCGCGGGCACGGTCTTCGCGGCCGCCGGGATCGCCGCGGCCTTGTCCTCCTTCCCCGTCGGATCCCTCTACGCGGCCTTCCTCTGGCTCCTGTATTCCGGAAGCGCGGCGGCGCTGTATCTTCCGCTTGTTTCAGGCGCCGCGGTCCTGGCGGGGCTTTCCGCGGCCGCCTCCT
>JAAYUR010000253.1 GCA_012517645.1 Treponema sp. | reverse complement strand
CGGCCTCCACCGCGTCGCTTCCGACGGCGGACACGGTGTCCCGGGGGGTATGGTACACCAGGCCTTCCCGGACCACCGCCGTCGGCATGGCGATCACGGAAGTCGCCGCGATCCCGGCCTGGGCGGCCTCCGCAGCGTCGGTGCCCCCGAACACCATGGAGTAGACCCGGGCCTCGTATCCCTCCACCCGGAGGCACTCGGCCGCGTCCCGGGCGACCTCCCGGGAAAGCCGGACGAATCCGTTCACGTCCCGGTCCAGCGCCTGCAGGTGCGCCGCGTCGTAGAGGGAATCGAAATTCAGCATGTAGGCCGGCCGTTCCCGGATCTCCCCGGCCCGGGACCGCAGATAGGCGGCGGAGCCCCGGAGACCCGCCTCCTCGGCGTCGAAGCTCAGCACCCGGACGCGGGTGCGCCGCAGGAGGTCCCGCTTCCGGGCGGCCAGCTCCCGGGCGATCTCCACGCAGAGCACCGACGCCGCCAGGTTGTCCCCCGCCCCGGGGCTCCCGCGACGGGTGTCGATCATGAGGAAGTACGCCGCCGCGAAGGGAAGACCCGCAAGCAGGGCCGCGGTCCACCCGCCGGGGATTTCCGGGACCCCGCCCGCCGCCCGGGCGATCAGGAGCCCGAGCTCCAGGAGGAAGAACGGATACGGCGCGAAAATGGCGAGGGCGTAGAATTTCTGGAAGGGTCCGGAATAGATCCGGGCTACCGGGGCGCTGTCGTGATGGCCGGACAGGAGGAGCTCGTACTCCGCCTCCCCCTCGGGCTCCACCACGCCTTCCACGTTGACGCAGGTCCGGGCCGGAAACAGCCCGTCTCCCAGCCTCCCGTACAACGCGAACTGGGAGACCATGAGCGCGATCCCGAAGGCGATCCCCAGGGCGGGAAGAAGGTAGAGGCCGCGGTCCAGGAATAGTGCGCCCAGCCCGAGGACGTACGCGCAGGGTAGGATCTTCGTGTACGCATAGAACGAGGCGGGGCGGGCCTCGAATTCCTCCATCCGGACCCGGTCGCAGAAACCTTCCATACGGTCCGCGAGCTCCCGGGCGACGGCCCGGCCCGCCTCCGACCCGGCCAGCCGGGAACCGTACCGACGGACCAGGCGGTCCGTCTCCTCGAGGACCTTCTGGGCGAGGCTGTCGAAATCGATCATCCGCATGCGGCCTCTCTTCGCAACGCGGCCGGGTCGTGATGCGGCCCGGCCGGTGGGCTCCGGCGGCGGTCCGGAATCCGCCTCCAAATTGCGAAGCGGGGCGCCCCGTGGGACGCCCCGCTTCTCATCGCGCGCCCCTCGGCGCGGATGTCACTTGTACACGGGCTTCTGGGTGTAGTGGGTATGCAGGAGCTTGTGGGCCTTGTGGGAGCCCGGCTTCTCCAGGAACTCCTTGTACACCTGTCCGATATAGGGGTTCCGGTGGGAACACCGGTACTCGCTGTGCTCGTCGTCGGCGTAGATCCCCGCCATGCGCTTCTGGCGAACCTCGTCGGTGCAGCCGTAGGGCTGTCCGCCGCCGCCGATGCAGCCGCCTCGGCAGGCCATCACCTCGATGAAGTGCCAGGGACCCTCCTTGCCCTCCGCCTTGGCCTTGCGTACCTCGTCCAAGACAAGGGCGATGTTCCCCATCTGGTGTGCCACCGCAACGCGTACGTCCGTGCCCTTGATGTGGATCCGGGCTTCCTTGACCCCGGAAATGCCCCGGACGCCCGTGAAGCTCACGTCCTTGAGGTCCTCGTCGGTGATCAGGTAGTACGCAGTCCGGAGGGCCGCCTCCATGACGCCGCCGGTGGCGCCGAAAATGACGCCCGCGCCGGTATAGGGGCCCATGGGGGAATCCGGCTCCTCCTCCGGAAGGTTCAGGATGTCGATCCCCGCCTGCTTGATCATCCGGGCCAGCTCCCGGGTGGTCAGGGTGACGTCCACGTCCTTCTGGCCGGAGGAGTACATGTCGTCGCTCCGGGAGTTCTCGTACTTCTTGGCCGTGCAGGGCATGATGGACACGGAGAAGATCTTCGCCGGGTCCACGGAGGCCTTCCCGGCCCAGTAGGTCTTGATCATGGCGCCCATCATCTGCTGGGGACTCTTGGCGGTGGAGAAATTGGGGATCATGTCGGGGTAGTACTTCTCCATGTAGTCCACCCAGGCGGGGCAGCAGGAGGTGATCAGGGGCAGGGGTCCTTCCTTGCCCACGAATCGCTTCACGAACTCCGTGCCCTCCTCCATGATCGTGAGGTCCGCGGAGAAGTTCGTGTCGAAGACCACGTCGAAGCCCATGCGCCGGAGGGCGGCGTAGATCTTCTTGGTGATGACCGTCCCCGGTTCCAGGCCGAACTCCTCGCCCAGGGCCACGCGCACCGCCGGGGCGATCTGGACCACGCAGGTCTTGGCGTCCGGCCCCTCCTTCATGAGGGCGTCCCACACCACCTTGGTCTGGTCGTTCTCGTAGATGGCTCCCACGGGACAGTGGGCCGAGCACTGGCCGCACTTGATGCAGGGGCCTTCCGCCAGGGCCACGTCCGCGGCCGGGGCGATGCGGGTCTTCTCTCCGCGGCCCAGGAACTCGATGGCCCAGACGCCCTGCATCTCCTGGCAGACCTTCACGCAGCGGCCGCAGCGGACGCATTTCTCGGGGTTGAGGATGATGGTCCCCGTGGACTCGTCCGTGGCCAGGCCCCGGAGGCGCTTGGGGAAGGACTGCTCCCGGATGCCGAACTCCGCCGCCAGGGTCTGGAGCTCGCAGTCCCCGTTGCGGGGGCACTGGAGGCAATCGTCCGGGTGGGTGGATAGGATCAGCTCGATCACGGTGCGGCGGGTGGCCACCAACTCCGCGTCGTTGGTGATGATGTCCATCCCGTCCTCAAGGGGGGTGCAGCAGGCCCGAAGCATCTTGGGGCTCTTGCCGTTCTTGACCACACAGATGCCGCAGGCCGCCCAGGGTTCCAGGTCGTTGTTGTGGCAGAGCTTGGGGATCTTGACGTTCACCTTCCGGGCGGCCTCCAGGATCGTAGTGCCCTTGGCGACACGCACCGGTATGCCGTTTATCTTCGCGTTTACCATTTCGCTTCGTCTCCTTGCCGGATCACTTCTTGAGGACCGCGTTGAACTTGCAGACCTTGAAGCACTCGCCGCACTTGATGCACTTGGACGTGTCGATCACGTGAGCCTGCTTCTTCTCGCCCGAGATGCAGTTGACCGGGCAACGCCGGGCGCAGAGGCCGCAGCCGATGCACTTCTCCGGATCGATGGAGTAGACCACCAGGTCCTTGCACTTTCCGGCCCGGCACTTCCGGTCCTGGATGTGCTCCAGGTACTCGTCCCGGAAATGTTTGAGGGTGGAGAGGGTGGGGTTGGCGGCGGATCCGCCCAGGAGACAGAGGCTGGCCTTGGTCATGGCCTTGCCGATCCGTTCCAGCTTGTCCAGGTCCGATATCTCCCCCTGGCCCTTGGATATCTTGGTCAGGATGGAGTGCATCTGGTTCGTTCCGATCCGGCAGGGGGCGCACTTTCCGCAGGACTCGTCCACGCAGAACTCCATGTAGAACCGGGAGACGTCCACCACGCAGTCGTCCTCGTCCATGACGATCATGCCGCCGGAGCCCATCATG
>JAAYUR010000328.1 GCA_012517645.1 Treponema sp. | reverse complement strand
GGCCGCCCCGGTGCCCGCCCCGTGCTCGGCCCCGGCGCCTTCGTTGGGGACGACCGTGAGGCTTCCGTCCTCGGAGTCGTGGATAGCGAAACTCTTCGCCCTTCCGAATACCTTGCCCACGGTCCTGTCGTCGTCCGTCGGGATGGCTGTTTTCATGATGCTCGTTCCTCCTTGTGTTCCACCGAAGCGGGATGACCGGAATCCGCCGCCTCCAGGGCAGCCCGCACCTCTTCCAGGGCCTCCCGAAGCGGCGCCGCCGCCTCGGACTCGATATCCAGCCAGGTTCCGCCTCGCTCCTCCGCGGATCGCAGGGCCGGGTCGAAGGGGATCTCGCCGGCCAGGGGTATCCCCAGGGATCCCGGCAGGTCCCGGGCGAGGCGGTCGGCCTCCGGGTCCAGGCCGGTCTTGTTCAGCAGGGCTATCTGGCGCCTGTCCATGGAGGCGGCCAGCTCCATGAGCCGCCGGGCGTCCCGGATGCCCGAGGCTCCCGCCTCGACCACCGCCACCACCAGGTACGCCCCGGTCAGGGAGGCGATGACCGGGCATCCGATGCCCGGGGGGCTGTCCACGACGATGAGGGTGTCTTCCCCCGCGATCGCCTCCGCGCGCTCCCGGACCCGGCGCACGAGCTTGCCGCTCGTGTCCTCCCCGGGCTCCAGGTCCGCGTGGACCAGGGGGATCCCGAGACGGGTTCCGGAGACGAAAAGGCTTCCCGCCTGCTTTTCGAAGGTCTCGACGGCCCCCCGGGGACAGAGGTCGACGCAGGCCCCGCAGCGTTCGCAGAGCTCGGGAACGATCCGGAAGGTACTTCCGTCCCCGGAGGGCCGGATCGCGTCGAAGCGGCAGGACCGGGCGCAGAGCCCGCAGCCGGTGCAGGCCTCCGGGGCGATCCTGTAGCCGGAGCCGGCGAAGTAGGGCTCCCCCGGGCCGAGCCGGGCCCCCAGGGCGATGGCCCCGTTCGCGGCGTCCACGTCGCAGTCCGCGAAGACGCAGTCCGATCCCAGGTAGGCGGCCAGGGCGGCGGCTATGGAAGTCTTCCCGGCGCCTCCCTTGCCGCTGGCTACGGCGACGGTCCTCATGGGGCGTTTCCTCCCGAGGCGAGCTCGAGGATCCTCCGGGCCAGCCGGTCGACGGCCTCCCGGGCGTCGGGGTCCCGGTCCCAAAGCCGGCCCGCGGCCCCCGCCCGGGCCCGGTCCCGGGAAAAACCGATGCGCTCCAGGATCGGCAGGCCTCTGCGTTCCGCGAAGGAGTCCAGGTCCGCGGTACCGAACCCGTCCTTGTTCACCACGATCCCCGCGGGGATTCCCTGGGATTTCACCAGCCGGACGGCCGCGTCCAGGTCGTGGAGGGAGAACTCCGTGGGCTCCGCTACCAGGACGGCGAAATCCGCTCCTTCCAGGGCGTGGACCGCGGGGCAGGACACCCCGGGCGGGCAGTCCCGTACCCGGAGCGCGGGAATTTCAGCGGCCCGCCGTTTCACCGTCTCGATGACCGACACGGCCCGGATGTCGCCCACCACCAGGCGTCCCTCCAGGATCTCCAGGTCCCCGGAGGCGTGCCTCGACGCCGTGCCGACCACGTGGTCCGTTTCCGAGAGGGCGCCTGCCGGACAGAGGGCGGTGCATCGTCCACAGCCCTTGCACACGGCCTCGTCGATGGTCACAACACCCCCCAACACGACGATGGCGCCGAAGCGGCAGGCCCGGGCACACAGCCCGCACCCCGTACAGCGCCCCGCATCCACCCGGGGAACCGCAACGGTCACCGCCCGGGGATCCTCGGCCAGGCGGGCCTCCGGGAAGTATCCCAGGGCGTCCGGGACTTCCGCGTCCAGGTCGACCAGGACCGTCTGCCCGAGCTTG
>JAAYUR010000508.1 GCA_012517645.1 Treponema sp. | reverse complement strand
GCCAGCTCCGCCGCCGCGGCGAGCCCCGAGGGCCCCCCCCCGATCACCAGGACGTCGGTGGAGAGGGTTTCACCCGATACGGTTCCCCGCGGCGCGTCCCGGGCCGGGAGCTCCGGGAACCCGTGGAGGGTCCGCACGTCCATCCCCGCCGCCAGGGGGGTGATGCAGGCCTTACGGGCCACCCCGTCGATCAGGACCGTGCACTGGGAGCACTGGCCGTTGGCGCAGAAGATCCCCTGGGGGGCGTCCCCCCGGGGATGGACGGAGAAAGTCTGTATCCCCGCCGCGAACAAGGCGGAAGAGACGGCTTCGTCCTTGTAGCCGGTCAGGGCGGTTCCGTCGAAGGTGAAGTTCACGGTTTCCCGCCCTTCCGGGGCGCTCAATATAGGATGATCGATGATTCTGTTCACGGTTCGCTCCAATTGGCGCTATTTTCCCTCTGATATTTCAGTACGTCAAGTGATATTTCAGCCGTTTTCCGAAAGCGGGCGCCCGGCGCCGGACAACTCGATACTGCGCGGGTCCTGCTGCGGGTACGCAGGGGGCCGCTAAGTCCTACGCCCTTCGGGCGTTTGTCGAAGGGAATTGATCGACGTGTGCGCTATCGCGCACGGCGTCATCGGCTCGCTATGCGCCCATGGATGGGCGCCTGCCTGGATAGCCAGAATCGCACAGCGATTCTGGATCGTCATGGATGACGGGGAGTCGCGGCCCCCTGCGTACCCTCCGCACCCGCGCATTTTCCGAGAGTGTTGACGCCGGGCGCGGGGATTTCGGAAGGCGGCTTCTCCCGGGGGACGGGAAGCGCCGGACGCGGAATGGGCACGGAGCGCTGCGGACCCCGGGGTCTCATTCGGTCCTTGGAGTTTCTTGGGCTTGCCCACTTAAATAGTAGAAAAATCGCATTTATGCGATTTTTCTACTTTGCAAACTCCAAAGGAGCCGGATAATCGGGATTTTTAGCGCCTGTCGGCGTTAAAAATTCACAAGTCCCACAGGCTCCTAGGACGCTTCGCGTCGTTTGTCGAAGGGAACGGATCGACGTGTGCGCTATCGCGCACGGCGTAATCGCGCCCCGGGAAGAATCGAGCCGGCGGATCCGGCGGGCGGATCCGCCATACGGGCCGGGCTTACAGCCGCGTCCCGACCTGGTTGCCCGACTCGTATCGCCGTAGGCCCGCCCGGAACAGCCCGTACGCACCGGCGGCGTAGACGGCCGCGACCGCCAGAAGGACGGGCACCAGGGGCCAGTCCAGGTTCCGGTACACCGACAGGGGAACGAAGGCGATGAACCCCGAGGGCAGGAGGGTGTAGAAAAGCCACCGCATCCCGGGATCGAAGATGGTCTCGGGGTATAGGGAGAAGGACAGGAGGAACTCGGTGACCGCCTGGGACAGGGGTCCCGCGTTGCCCAGGAAGAAGGTAAGGCTCTCGGCGGCGGAGAACACGGACGCGAAGATGACCGCCCCTCCCAGGGCCAGGAGGGTGAACAGGGCCAGGCGATCGGGCCCCGTCCCCGGGAGGAAGGCCAGGACGAGGTAGCCGTAGGCCAGGTCGCCCCAGGCGGAGATGATGGTGCGGGAGGCCAGGACGTTCACGAAGGGATCCTTGGGCTGGAGGAGGTACACGTCCAGCTCGCCCCTCTGGATGATGGAGCCGAGGCTGCGGACGTTGCCCCAGAGCACGTGGGCGATCCCGAAGGAGGTCGAGGTCAGGGCCCAGATGACCATCACGTCGGTGAAACCGTATCCTCCTATGGAGCCGGCCCGGGAGATCAGGACGGCCCAGAAGGCGGCGAAGGCCGCGTTGTTCAGCATCATGCCGAAGACCTGGATCAGGAAGGATATCCTGTATTCGACCACCGCCTGGAGGTTCGCCGTGAAAGCTGCGGCCAGGAAACGGAGATACGCCGCGGGGCGGCAGTGTCCTCTTCGGTCCATCTCAGCCTCCGTTCGCGGTGATCTTGCCGCGTCCCGCCGCGAACACGGCCCGGCACAGGAGTGCGGCCGCGGCGGTCCAGGCCGCCTGGGCGGCCAATATCTTCAATCCGTCCCCGAAATTCCAGGCTACGGCCATGCGCGCGGGAGCCCAGGAGAGGTAGGGGAAGGGGGTCCACCGGGCGGCTGCGGCGGCCCCGGGGGGCAGGAACTCCAACGGAAGGAACGTTCCGACGATCAGGGCCAGCTTCTGGTAAATCCAGAATATCGCGGCGTTCTCCTCGATCCAGAACGCCGTCATCGCGATGGCGAACTGGAGGAAGAACTGCAGGCAAGCGGCCAGAAGCAGGGACAGGACGAGGGCGGCGCCCTGGAGTGCGGAGGTTACCGGGAAGGGGCCTCCCAGCAGAAGACCCAGGAGGACTCCCTCCCCGGCCAGGACAAGGCTGTCCCCCAAGGCGGGGCCCATGGCTTGGGAGAAATGGTAGGCCGTGAAT
>JAAYUR010000439.1 GCA_012517645.1 Treponema sp. | reverse complement strand
TGTTCGTGCGGTGGCTTCCCGAGGTCGGCTGGTTCCTCTTCGTGGAACGCCCCGAGGACGAGGCGATATCCGGCGCGCGCCGGGCGTTCTACCTCAACCTGGTCGTCTACGTTCTCATCCTGATCCTGGCCCTCCTGACCGCGGGATTCACGGTCAACCGATTCCAGACCCGTCTTGAGCGCACCGCATCCTTCGATCCACTGACGGGGGCCATGAACCGGTTGGCCTTCCAGACCGTTGCCGAGCATTCGATCCGGGAAGCCCGCCGGGAAAGCCGGCCTTTATCCGTCGTCCTCTTCGACATCGACCATTTCAAGGCCGTGAACGACACCCTGGGTCACGCGGCCGGGGACAGAGCTCTGAAAACCGTCGTCCAGGCCTGCAAGGCGGCCCTCCGGGCTTCGGACCTTCTGTGCCGCTGGGGCGGCGAGGAGTTCCTCATCCTCCTGCCTTCCAGCGGTCCCGACGGGGCCTTTTCAGCGGCGGAGAAGGTCCGCACTGCGATCTCCGCCGCAAAGCTCGGACCCGACGGTCCCTCGGTTACGATCAGCGCGGGTACGGCCACGATCCGGCCGGATGAGGACCTCAACTCCCTGATCCAGCGCGCCGACGAGCGCCTGTTGGAGGCGAAACGAGCCGGGCGGAACCGTACGGTCCGGGCGGATTGATCGAATCCCGACCGGAAACGACAGGAATCCCGTTGCGTCCTCAGGTAACTCGGCGTATACTGGGTATTCTCTATGTTGAGCGGATTTCAAGGTAGTTTTTTCAAAACTTCCTGAGTTTTGAAAAAGCCTCTATTGTTTAGGAGGTTTTCGTGGGCGGCACTGCTAAGTCGGAATCCGGGAATCAGGTTCTGGGCATTCTGGGCGGAATGGGCCCCGAGGCGACTGTGGACTTCTTCCGAAAGGTTGTGGAGGCCACCCCTGCGTCCAAGGACCAGGACCACATCCACATCATTGTCAACTGCGATCCCTCCATCCCGGACCGCACGGAGAACATCCTTGGAAAGGGACCGGATCCCCTTCCGGCCATGATCGAGGCGGGCAGGAAACTGGCGTCCGCGGGAGCCACCGTAGGAGCGGTACCTTGCATGACCGCCCACCGGTGGATGGAAGGCTTGCGGGCCGCCCTGCCCTTCCCCTTCCTTTCTGCCTTCGAGGAACTCGAGCGTCGGATCCGCTCCGAGTATCCCCGGGTCAAGCGTATCGGCGTCTTGGCCACGACCGGCAGCATTCGCGCGGGACTCTTCGAACAGCATCTGGCGGATTGGCGCATCCACTTCCCCGACGAGGAGGCCCAGACCCGTTTCGTAATGGAGGCGGTCTACGGCACCCACGGCATAAAGTCCGGGAATCGAGGCGATGAACCCCGCAGGCTCCTTCGGGAAGCCGGCAATCGGCTGGTCGCCCGGGGGGCGGAACTCCTCATAGCCGGATGTACGGAGATACCCCTGGCGCTGAAGCCCGGCGATTTCGAAGTTCCCCTGCTGGATCCCATGCAGGTCTTGGCCCGGGCGGTCGTGGACTACTGCCGGGGCGGGCGGGCCTAGGAAAAGGCAGCCCTCATGGCGCGCAAGGAATCGACCGTAACCTTCAAGGCGGACGAAGGACTCCTGTCCGCCCTGGAAGGAATACCGAACCGATCGGAGTTCATCCGGCATGCGGTTCTTGCCGCCCTGGATAGCCGCTGCCCACTTTGCCGGGGCACGGGCATCCTGACACCGGAACAGAAGGTTCACTGGGAGGAGTTCTCCCGAAGGCACCGCATCGAGGAATGCGAGGACTGCCACGCCTGGCACCTTGTCTGCGAGGCGGAACCCGAAACCACGATCCGGCGGTAGGCCATGATCTTCATCGACCGGGTCGACGGCCGCCGGATCCGGGATCCCGGCCCCTTCCATGCGATCCTACCCTTCCTGATGCGGGGGCGGAACGAGTCGGCGGTCTATTATTCCAAGGACATCGAGGTGGACGCGGCGGTGCGATACGTCCACAGGCGGAATTCGGAATCCGGGGAACACAGGTTTTCCCTCTTCGGGCTGATCCTAAGCGCCGCGGCCCAGACATTCATCCTCAAACCCCGCTTGAACCGCTTCGTCCACGGCCGGTCCCTATACGAACGGAACAGCCTCAAGTTCTCCTTCATCGTGAAGAAGAGCCTGACCGAGGACGCCAAGGAAACCACCGCCCAGGTGGTCTTCCCCCCGGACCTGACCGTGGATTCAGCGGCGGACATCATTTCCCGGGCTGTGGACCGGGCCCGGGGCCAGGATATGACACCCGACGAGAGAGAAGCGTCCATCATCCACCGGATCCCCTTCGGCAAGTTCGTCGTATCCCGGTTGTTCCGCCTCCTGGACCGGTTCAACGTAGCCCCCAACTTCATGCTTGAATCGGATCCCCTGTATTCTTCCGCCTTCTTCGCCAACCTGGGAAGCATAGGCTTGGACACCCCCTTCCACCACCTGTACGAGTGGGGCACCGCCAGCCTCTTCGTGGTCGTGGGTCGACTCTTCCAGAAGGAGACCCGTGGGTCGGACGGGGTATACAGGAAGAAAAACTATGTCAATGTGAAGATGACCCTTGATGAACGGATCGCGGACGGCCTCTATTTCGCCCGGGCCGCGGCCCTTTTCCAGCGTCTTATCCAACATCCGGAACGAATGGAACGGCCGCCGAACCCGGGGCAATCGGACCCGGAGGGGAAACCTTCAGAATCCAATATTGTTTACTAGAATCATGAACCGTGCGATCGTATATACTATATGTGGTAAGGAGGATCCATGAAAAACTTTATCTTCGAGGAAGTCCCGGAGTTCTATAAGATCATCGCCTTGGAACCCTTCCGAAGGACCGAGGGCGTGGCCTTCGATATCGTGCCCATGGACGCACTCCCCAAGATCGACGGAATCGATCGAGTCATCCACGCCAAGGATGCTCTGTCCCCGGGATCCGTGGGCGGCGTGGAACGGCCCTGGTACGTGCATCCCCACCAGGAGGACAACCTGATCGTACTCCACGGCAAGCGCATCGTGGACATCTACAGCCGGGCTGTCGGCCGGATGGAGACCTTCGTGGTGGAGCCTCAAAGGATCCTCAAGGACGGCAAGGTCATCTTCGACGGACCGGCCATGCTGGTTTGGCCCGTGAACGTCTACCACCGGATCATCTCCGGCCCCGACGGGTCCGCGTCCCTGAATTTCGCCGTGCGCTCCAAGGGCTTCGACGTCCGGACGAACTTCTCCATCTACGACCTGGACGTAAAGACCGGGGAGCATCGGGTGATTCGGGAAGGCTACAAGGACCAGATGATGAGCTAGGAGCAGGGTCCCGAAGGCTCCGGCCTACGGGACTTTCCCGGAACCTCAGCGAGCCCGAAGCAGGAAAACCGCCAGCGCCGCAGCCAACGCGAGGAAAGCCGAAAGATAGGCCCAACCGGGAAGCGGACCCGAAGCGGCTTCCCCGCGCGGGCCGAGAGCGTAAGAGGTTCCGGCCGGCGCGGAGTACCCGCAAACCGGGCAACCCTTTCGGAACCGCGCGGGATCCCCGGAGAAACCGCAGCGGGGGCATTTCACGGAAGAAAAGAACCGGCCGCACTTGGGGCAAACGTCGGCGTCCCGTCGGACCTCCGCCCCGCAGTGTTCGCAGAAATACCGGGGTCCCTTCACCCCCGCACCTTCCGGGTCTCCCCAGATGGGGCTTTCACGCGCTCTCCTGTACCTTGGCCTGGGACGAGCTGTCCTTTGCCGGACTCGGCGTGGTGGTGCTCTCCTTCGAGCCGTCGGAGGAAGGCGTACCCGCCTTCGGACTTCCGGAGGAGCTTTTCCGGGAATCGTTGACGTAGAACCCGGACCCCTTGAAGATGACTCCGGTTCCTCCGAATATCAGCCGCCTCACGGAATTGCCGCACTCGGGGCAGGAGGTAAGGGGGGCGTCGGACATGCGTTGGAACGCCTCGAAGGTGTGACCGCAGGAAGAGCACTCATATTCGTAGGTGGGCATACCAAACCCCTCGTTTCCGGGCCGAATCCCGAGCCTTCCGGGAGCTCGGGACCCGCTACACCCGGATATTTCTTATACGATCGGAATATACCCATTCGAGCAGGACTCCGGCAAGCCCGGACCGGTCCTCCGTTTGTCGGAAAAGCTCCGAGCTTCCCGGGGCTCTTCCTTCGGGACGCTGAAACGCTTCGAGCCTTCCGCACCCCTGTTAAGCTTCGTCCGACTTGGCGAAGATATCGTACACGGTCTGGGGATCCTTGGCCTGGAGCAGGGTCTCCCGCAGATCGGCGTTTTTGAGCTTGGAGCTGAAATAGGAAAGAGTCTGAAGGTAATAGGCGTGCTGGTTGTACGCCGAGGCGATCATGAAGAGTATCCGGACCGGCGAGTCGTCGAAGGACGCGAAATCCACGATGTCGCACTGGCTGATCCCGACGGCCACCACAAGGTCCGTGACGGAGGAAAGCCGGACATGGGGAATCGCGATACCCCGGCCGATGGCCGTGCTCATGAGTTCCTCCCGCCGGAGAATCTCCGATACGAGCTCCGCTCGGCTCTTGACCTGGGGGGCCGTGGCCAGGGTCTCCGCCAAGGCGACAAGGGCATCCCGTTTGTGGGGATGGTTTGGAAAGATGATCCGCTCGGGAGTCAGGACGTTCCGGATGAGCACGGGGGTGGAGGCCGCGGAGCTCCGGTTGGAGGATAGGCGCTCGTTGACCCAGCGCTCGATCTCGCTCTTCTTGAAACGCCAGACCGTCCCGATCTTGCCGGAAGGTATTTCCCCCTTTGGGCCCAGTCATAGACGGTGCGTTCGGATACTCGAAGATAGCGGGCGACTTCTTCTATCGTCAGGATATCGTCATCCATGCGGAAAACTCCCAATGATTTGAGCCGATTTTAAAAGTCGGTCACGTTTAAACTTGGCTTTGCGATTGCTCTCCAACCGCGGATTTCAAGGTAGCTTTTTCAAAACTCCCTGAGTTTTGAAAAAGCCTCATTTCTTACAGTACTTCGATATTGCATCCCATGCGAAAGATTGTCAAGATGCGCATTTAGTCCCCTTCCTTGCGTAAACACTCCAAGGTTTCGCGTATCTCGGAGGGTCGCCATCCCTCGGCCCGAAGCCTGCGGGAAACGGTTTCCGGATCCTTTCGGCCCGACCGAAGATACCTTCGAGCAGCCTTGAGAAGGGCTTCCTTCCGGTCCTCTTCGGAGTAGAGCTCGGAACAAACCCGGCGGGCGAGATCCTCGGAAACCCCCCGGGCCGCGAGACCCGCGGAGATCCGAGCCGGCCACTCGCCGCGGCGCCGGGACCTCTCCTCGGCCCAAGCCCGGGCGAAGCGCTCGTCGGACAAGAGTCCCAGCATCTCCAACCTATCCAGGGCCAAGGACACGGTCGGGTCGGACATGCCGCGTTTACGGAGCTTAAGGGTCAGAAGGTAGCGGGTCTGCTCGGCCCGGGCCAGGAGCTCCAGTGCCTTGACCTCGGCGGCATAGACCCCTGCGGCCGCGGCCGCCCCGATCAAAAACGCCTCTTTCGCCTCCGCGCCCGGCGGCGGTACGGGACCCGCGGACTCGGGTA
Organism: Treponema sp.; assembly: GCA_012517645.1. Taxonomy (GTDB): domain Bacteria; phylum Spirochaetota; class Spirochaetia; order Treponematales; family UBA12059; genus JAAYUR01. The sequence continues at coordinate 8,615 of JAAYUR010000439.1, read as the reverse complement.
GATATTCCATGCGGAACAAAAAACTGGAGCCCCCGTCCGCGCGCAACCGCACGAGTCCGGAGGCTCCGATTTCCAGGGTCTCGACGCGCATCGCGTCGGTCCCCGGATCAGCGCTTGGAGAACTGGAACCGGCGGCGCGCTCCGCGCTGGCCGTACTTCTTCCGCTCCACCATTCGGGGATCCCGGGAGAGCATGCCGTTAGCGCGCAGGGCCGTGTGGTTCGCGGGGTCAAACTGGGCCAGTGCCCGGGCCAGACCGTGCCGGCAGGCCCCGGCTTGGCCGTTCACGCCGCCGCCGGCCACGTTGATGACTACATCCAGCTTGTTCTCGTTGGCGGTGACCACCAAGGGACCGCGGACCTTGTTGTAGAGTTCCTCGAAGCGGAAGTACTTGTCCGCCTCCAGGCCGTTCACGAGGATCTTCCCCGTTCCTTCCCGAAGATAGACCCGGGCTACCGAGGTCTTGCGGCGTCCGGTGCCGATACCCAGATTCCTGACCATTATGCTTCTCTCCTAAAGTTCCAGGGCGACGGGCTGCTGCGCGGCGTGCGGGTGGCTGGAGCCGGCGTAGATCTTGACGTTCTTGTTAAGCTTGCGTCCCAGGGGACCCTTGGGCAGCATCCCGCGAATGGCGATCTCCAGGGGCATGCCGGGGTGACGGTCCGACAGGGTCTGGTAGTTCTGTCCCTTGAGGCCGCCGGGGAACCCGGTGTGGTGATAGTACATCTTCTTCTCGCGCTTGGCGCCCGTAACCGCCACCTTGTCCGCGTTGATGACCACGACGTAGTCGCCGATCTCCTGATGGGGCGTATAGAAGGGCTTGTTCTTTCCGCGGAGTATGTAGGCCACCTTGGCGGCCACCCGGCCCAGGGACTTCCCCTCGGCGTCGATGAGGTACCAGGAACGCGGAGCCTCTTCGGGCTTTACAAAGACGGTCTTCATGTATCGATTCCTTCGTGTACTTTGGAATACGGCGGAAAATAGCGCGGGTGATACTCCCATATTACGGAGATTGTGTCAAGTAAGGCGACGGAAGCCGGGCCTCGGACGAAAGGAATCCGGGGCGGAACCGGGCGGCGGATCCGGATTCGCTCCACACCGACGCTCTTTCGGCAGTCCGAGTCCCGATTCCCGGCTCTAAGGCTACTTACTTCCCCGCGTTTTCCTTGGCCTTTTCCTTGGCTTCCTCTTCCTCCTCCTTCTTGGCCTCCATCCGGTCCTTGATGTCGGCGATGCCGATGAAGACCGCGATCAGGCCGATCAGGACCGCCAGGACAGGCAGGGAGCCCCGCAGGAACACGACGACGTCTTCCCACCAATCCAAGCCGAAGGGTACGCAGGCGAATGCGGCCAGCAGGATCAGGACGATACCGACTATAAGGGCTACCATGGTTGAATGTTCCTCCTCGTATTCGTCCGGTCCAGCCGGTGGGGCTCCGGCGGAACCGAATGGCGGCCCGCGCCGCCTAGCCTAAGCATACCCGAAAGAAACGTTTCGTCAATACGGCGGGCGGTGGACCGGAGGACCCATTCCCATGCCGTCCCCTGTCCACTGCCCGCCGTTCCCGGCTATACTTTTCCCGCCTCCGGGCGAAATTTCCTTCACAGGCGGTCCCATGATTCCCAACGGCGCCCTCGTCTTCTACAAAGGCAAACCCGCCCTGGCCCGGAACATCGGGGACAGGCTGGAGCTTACGATCCCTGGAGCTCCGGCCGTCAAGGTCCGTCCCAAGGACGTTGAGCTCCTGCACCCGGGGCCCCTGGCCAAGGTCCCCGACCCCCGGCCGGACGGGGACTTCGAGACGGCCTGGGAGATGAGCGCCGGGGAAACCCTGGACCTGGAAGCCCTCTGCGAGCTCGTCTTCGGGCGGGCGGGTCCCGAGGAGGCCTTGGCCTGCCGCATGGAGGCCCTGGACGGACTCCGATTCCGGGCCGAGGAGGGATCCCCGGGATTCCGGGCGGTTTCCCGGGAAGAGCGGGAAAAGGAGACCGCCCGCAGGGCTCGCAAGGAGTCCGAGTCGGCGGACCGGGAAGCCTTCCTGGTCCGGGCTCGAGCCGGCCGTTTCGAGCCCGGGGACGAGCGCTTCCTGGGGGAGGTCGAGGCCTTCGCCCTGGGAGCCTCGCAAAGAGCCCGGATCCTGGGAGACCTGGGATTGCCGGAAAAACCGGAAGCCGTGCACGCCTGGCTGCTCAAGACGGCTCGGTGGACTGACGCCGTGAACCCCTGGCCTACACGCTTCGGAGCCGCGGCCAAGGCCCCGGATCTCGGGCTCGGGCCCGAGGACGATAAAGGCCGGATCGACTTGACGGGCATGGAGGCCTGGGCCATCGACAACGCCTGGAGCCGGGATCCCGACGACGCGATATCCTTCGACGGCCGGGACGTCTGGGTCCACGTAGCCGACCCCGCCTCGGCGATCCTCCCCGGAAGCCCCGCGGACCGGGAAGCCGCGGACCGGGCCGCCACCCTATATCTTCCCGAGAGCTCTGTCCCCATGCTGCCCGATTCAGCCTTGGATCGCTTCGGCCTGGGCCTTTCCGGGGTAAGCCGGGCCCTCTCCGTCCGGATTTCCCTGGAACCGGAGGGCTCCGTGCGGGAAGCGGAGATCCTGCCCTCCTTTGTCAAGGTTGCCCGGCTTTCCTACGGACAAGCCGACACCGTATTGGGCTCCGGCCCCTTGGCCGAGCTGGACCGGATCGCCAAGGTTCGGAACGATGCCCGGTCCGCCGCGGGAGCCGTCGACATAGCCATCCCGGAAGTCCGGGTGTGGGTGGACTCCGGGGAACCCCGGATCGACCCGATCCCGGAGTACCGATCCAGCGCCGTGGTCCGGGAGATGATGGTTCTGGCCGGGGAGGCCGCCGCGCGATGGGCCTTCGACCGCTCCCTGCCCTTCCCCTACTACAGCCAGGAAGCCCCCCAGGACGCGGCTTCCCTGCCCTCCGGCCTGGCCGGGGAGTTCGCCAAGCGCAGGCTCATGAAAGCCGGGATGGCGGGCCCCCAGCCCCGGGCCCATCGGGGGCTCGGGGTGCCCTTCTACGCCCAGTTCACCAGCCCCCTTCGGCGCTATTCGGATCTCCTGGCCCATCACCAGGTCCGGGCCGTCCTTGCGGGGCGGAAGCCTATGGCGGAGGACGAAATCTCCGCCCTATTGGGCAGGGCCGCCGCTGCCGCCGCCCTGATCCGCCAAGCCGAGCGGGCCAGCCAACTCCATTGGACCCTGGCCTGGCTGGGAAGACGGCCCGGATGGATCGGAGAGGGCGTCGTCGTGGGAGCCGGCAATCCCGCCACCGTGTACATCCCCTGCCTGGGGTTGGAAACCCGGGTACCCTTGACGGGGACAGAGCTCAACAAGGTGATCTCCCTCCGCCTGACCGGTGTAGACCTTGCCCGCCAGGAAGCCCGGTTCGAGGCGACCGGATAGTGTCACGAAGCTTGTACCGAGGGATACCCGAGACCTAGAAACCTCGTCTGGATGCGCCTCCGGACCGACCGGCAGACGTAGGGCACAAGCAGCACAAGCTTCGTACCACCGTACAGGACGCCGACGGCGGAAAGGGCCGCCCGCGTCCTTGACGGCAGCGGGCGGCGGGAGTATCCTCCCGAACCAATGGAGCAAAAAGACTACCGCCTCGCGGCGATCCTGTACACGGACATAGCGGGATTCTCCCGGATGATGGAGAACGACGAGGCGGGCACCCTCCGGCTCCTTCATTTCCACAACGCCGTGATCACCGAGGCCGCGGAACGCAGGCACGGAACGGTCATCAAGACCATCGGGGACGCCTTCCTGGTGGACTTCCGGAACACCGTCGAAGCCCTACAGACCGCCCTGGAAATCCAGGACAAGTTCTATCAGTACAACCTCGAACACCGGGACCTCCCTCTCCTGGTTCGCATCGGAATCCACCTTGGGGACATCTACTTCTTCGAGAACGACGCCCTGGGGGAAGGGATCAACATAGCCGCCCGCCTCCAGTCCCTGGCCCACCCGGGTGCCATCTGCATGTCCCAGGACGTGTACAACCAGGTCCTAAACAAGATCGACTTTCACGCTGTCAAGCTAGGCAAGGTCTCCCTGAAGAACATCACCAAGGAGATCCACGCCTACGAGATATCCAGCGCCAACGTCGAGTTCGACCCGAACCGGGACAAGCCCCGTCCGGGCTTCCCCACCGGGGCGTACGCCGGCGAGGAATCCGCGGAGCTCGTCACCCCGGGGCCTTCCGTACCGGATCCGCGGCTCCGATCGTCCCGGGAGGCCCGGACGTCCGGCAAGCCGGGGGCTGGTCCGGCCAAGGCGCCCGGACCGGATCGGGACTACAGCCCCGAGGGATCCGCGAACGTCCTGGCGGAGATCCGAAGGGCCATCCTGGACGACACGAAAACCGAGGGTCGGCGCCTGACCGTGGACGAGGCCTTGAAGCGCTACGGAGACTACGGTGTGGAAGCCCACGAGGTCATCGCCCGCATGGCGGAGCAGGGCCTCCTCATCAAGCGGACCCCTTCCCGGATCGACGCGGCGGGTAGGTTCGACGGGGAATCCCTAGGCCGGGACATCGAGAGGGCGGTCCGGGGCATCGTGGCCCTGGTGGACGACAAGATCGGCGAGTACGAGGAAAGCCGCCGCCGAGACCGCGACAGCGCCCGCGACGGCGGCCGCGACGGCAGCCGCGACGGCGGCCGCGACGGCGCCCGCGATAGGCACCGAGAGGACGGCCGGGACCGGTCCGAACGCGGGATGGACCGCATGGAGGCCCGTCTCGAGCGGTTCGCAGAGCGCATGGAACGAGGGGCCGGCCGCTGGAGCGAGAAATCCGCCATCAAGGCGGAGCTCCGCATGCATGCAGAAACCACCGAAACCGGGGAGTGGGACAAGGAGCTCAAGGACTCGGACTACTTTAGGCCCGGGCGGGAGGAGCTTGCGACCAGCTTCGAAGCCTACCGGGAAGGCCTTTCGGAAAAAGTCCGCAGACTGCGGGGAGGGTTCGCGGGAAACCTCGTCTCCTTCCTGGGGGTGAACGCCCTGCTTTGGTTCATCAACCTCCAGGTCCACGCGGGTCCGCCCTTCCTCTGGGCCGCCATAGTGACCGCGGGCTGGGGCACCGGCTTGGTATCCAACCTGGCGGGGCTGTTCCGGGCGAACTCCAAGCTCCGGGAAGCGGACCGCGTCCCGGACCTGGAGGGCGAGGCCCTTTCCACCTACAAAAAGCTCAACATCGTCCGGGATTCCATGGCCAAGCACACCGTGAGCGTCCTGACCGTGCCGGCCCTGCTCTTCACCATATATACGGTCGTGACTCCCATGATCTTCCCGTGGTGGCTCATTCCATCGGGGATCATGGCGATCAGCTGGGTATCCCACGCCATCGCCTACGCCTCCACCCGCCGACGCTTGGAGCGGAAGCTATTCCAGGAGACCGGAGTCGCCGGCTGGCGGGATCTCTTCCGGATCGGCAAGACCCGCAAGGCCGCGGCCAAGGCCTCCGGACCCTACGCGTCCCTGTACGCCGAGGCGGAGGCCGCCAAGGAAGCCATCATCGCCCAGATCAAGGCCGCGGGCAAGGATTCCCCCTTCGACAAGGAGTTCATCCCCTCCCTGGAGGAGTACGTGGGGCAAGTCCGCCTCTTGACCCAGACGGTCAACGAGATCGACTCCATCATCGACGCCATACCCATGAAGGACCTGGCCAAGGACAAGGCGAACCTGAAGGTCAAGATGGATGGGACCCCCAGCCCCTCCTTAAAGACCGAATACGCCCGCTCCGTGGAGGAGATCGAGAAGCAGGAGAAATCCTTCCAGGACCTACAGGACCAGCGGGAGGTCCTGCACCTCCGGCTCAAATCCTCGGTCAATTCCCTCAAGCAGATGCAGCTCGACATGGCCCGGTATAGGGCCAACCCCGACCTGGCCCAGACCGCGTCCCTGGACCAGGTACGCTCCCGCACCGGGGAGCTCTCCAAGTACCTGGAGGACCTCCGGAAAGGCTACGAGGAGGCCCGGGAGGCCGAGGATCCCTGGAAGGATCTGGAGCGCCAGGCGGCGGAACGAGAAGCCCGTGCCAAGGCCCTGCCGAAGGCGGAGACCGCGTCCGGGACGAGCGAGGGTTCGGGCGAGCGGCCGCCCCCGGCGGATCCGGGGGAATGATTCGGGGTCGAAAGCGTATCCGACCGTTTGAAGCCTCCGGCTCTCGTTGACACGGCCCGGGCTTTGCCCCTAGTATCGCACCTGTCCGTAAGGTTTGACCCGGTAGCTCAGCTGGATAGAGCGAGCGCCTCCTAAGCGCTAGGTCGTGGGTTCGACTCCCGTCCGGGTCAAACAGGAACGGCCCGCAGGCATTCCGCCCGCGGGCCGTTTCTTTTCCGACCGGGCTTCAGCCTTTCAGCGGGAAATAGAAGTTCGTCTCCAGCTTGTCCGGGGAGATGTCCTTCGGGGAGTTCAGGTCCTCCTCGTACTGGAAGGACTCCGGGGTGACGCCCTTCGCGGCGACGAAGGCGGTCAAAGCGGTATAGGTTTTCTCGATCGCGGTGTAGGGCCCGCGTGCGGGGCCGCGGCGGTCCGGTACCGGATCGACAGGGCGGGCTGTTCCTTCTTCCGCAGAGTTTCCATGGCGCTCCTCCTCGACCATGAAGATGAGGCTATCCTGCCGAAGTTTTCACAAGCCAGGAAAGCGGAGCAGGCCTTCGATCTTCAGGCCGACTCCGCGTCCTTCCCTTCCGCGTCGGGCACCTCGGCGGCCGCCCGAGCCGCGCCCTCCGGGGTCGGCAGCAGGGCCACCCAGAGACTCCCGAAGGCCGCCGCCGCCACGACCAGGATTTTGACCCAAGCCGGGGGGATAGCCAGGGCGCCTAGGCTCGCGAAGGTCATCATCGCGGCGATGGAGACGACCTTGCCCCGGGCGCGGATCTTCCCTTCCTCCACAAAGAGCTTGACCCCCGGGCCGAAGCGCCTGTGGGAGACGATCTTCTCGTACATGCGCCGGTTGGTGCGCAGGAAGGCCAGGCCCGCAAGGATCCAGAAGATCGTGGTGGGGAGGCCGGGCAGGAATATCCCGACCCAGCCGAGGCCGAAGGCCAGGAAGCCGACGGCCATGATCAGTATCCTTCGGGCTTCTTTCAACGAGGTCTCCCCGGCGAAGTCGTGACTCCGCATGCCCGGCGGCCGGCGGGCCGGGGCGCGGACGGTTTTTGACCGCACCCGGAACCTCATTCTACCTCGGCACATTGGAAAGGGGAATGCCCGAAATCGGGGCGGCGCCGGGCCGGCTTGTCCGATCCCGGCGCCTGCATTTAGCGTCCGGGCGCCTGCTTCTTGTTGATCGCCGCCAGGACGCTCTCCTTGGAGATTTTCTTGGTGCAGAAGAACCAATCGTGGCAGGTTACTCCCGACTCCTTGCCGTCCATGCGGTCCTTGGCCACCCCGCAGGAACCGGCGGGGGGCACGATGACGTCGTCCCCGGGGCGCCAGTCCGCGGGACAGGCCACGGAGAAGGCGTCCGCGGTCTTGAGGGCCTGGACGACCCGGATGAGCTCGTCGAAGTTGCGACCGATGGACAGGGGATAGTAAATGACCGCCCGGATCACGCCCTTGGGGTCGATGAAGAAGACCGCCCGCACGGCCTTGGTGGCGGCCTCCCCGGGCTGGATCATGCCGTACTTCTTGGCCACTTCCATGGTGATGTCCTCGATCAGGGGGAATTTCACCTCCACGTCCTTCATGCCCTTGTACTGGATCTTCTCCTTGATGGTCCTAAGCCAGGCGATGTGGCTGTATAGGCCGTCCACCGAGAGTCCTACGAGCTTGCAGTTGAGCTCGGCGAACTTCTGCTCCAGGGTTGCGAAGGTCATGAACTCCGAGGTGCATACGGGGGTAAAGTCCGCGGGGTGGCTGAACAGGATCACCCAGCTGCCCTCGTACTGTTTCGGGAAGTCGATCTCCCCCTGGGTGGTGACGGCCTTGAAGGCCGGGGCCTTGTCTCCGATGCGGGGCATGGGCTGGATCGCGGTCTGGTCGCTGGTTTCCATAGGTACTCCTTGTCGATAGGCACGTCGTGCCGAGGATGATTGTTCGGAGACTTCCGCCGCGTACGGTTTCGGGCGGACTCCGAGTATCCATCTGCAGAATCCATGCCAAGGCGGTGTCCATCGCGCCGACGAGGTTCAAGAGGGTCTCAGCCGGTTTCCAACGGGAAGGCTTGTCTTCCACCGAAAAATCGGCGATACTTTCACCGATATGTCGGTGAACACCGAAAAATCGATGCACGACGGCTCCGGGATCACCCGGCTCGGCATAACTCAGGAACCCTGGCTGGCCCCGGAAGGGACCATGGACATCGTCCTGGAGTCCCTGCGCCAGCTCATCGACTACGAGCTGGCTGTCATCCTGAGCTTCGAGGGCAAGGACACCCTGCGGGTCCGGACCATGAAGGGCCCCCTGGCCACCCGCCGTCTGGCGGACTTCTCCATCTCCCTCCTGGAACGCCGGGACCTGGCCCTCCTCCTGGCCGCCGGGGAACCCCGACTCCTGGATACGGAACCGGGCTTCGTGGATACCTACGCGGAGATCCTGGACTTGCCGGAGGGTCATTCCTGCCTGGCCGCCCCCCTGACCGTGG
>JAAYUR010000406.1 GCA_012517645.1 Treponema sp. | reverse complement strand
CTCGAGCTCGATATCCAGGAGTCCCTCCGTGGGTTCGTGACCGAAGCCCGCCCCCGCCTCAATGCGCCGGATCGTGCAGGTGGTCTTCTGCTCCGCGTCCCAGGTGATGCCGGTCAGGGTTCTTGCCAGGGTGACGACCGCGTCCACCGCAGTCCTAAGACCGCGGTCCGCGGGTCCCGGTTTTTGGTTCGCTTCGGAAATTTCCGCGTCGGTACGGACCCGGACTTCGATTCGATAGGTCCCCAGAGTTCTGGTCCGTACGGTGCCCAACGAAAGACCACGCAGGCTCAAGGCCGCGAAGGGCCGGTTTTGCGAATCCTCGGCCAAGAGCCGGAGCACGGAGTTCCGTGGATCATCCAGGGGACGGGCGGCGAAGAGCAAAAGGACGTCCCTGGTGAGGGTTAGAACCCCGGCTTGGAGGGTTTCCGCCAGGGAAAGCAGGGTTGCCGGACCGAGAGAGTCGGAAAGCCCAGCTCCGTATGCCCGGTCCGCGTCCAGCCGGGATAGGCTTTCCAAGGGGTGCCAGCGCGGGCAGGACAGCTCGGCCAAGACCAGGATAGGCCGGGAATCCTCGGGATCCGGGCAGGTCGCCCGAACCAGGATATTGCCGTCCTCGTCCACCTGGGGATTCAAGCCTAGGGACCGCAGGCGCTCTAAAACGAAGGCGGCGCGTTGCTCTTCCCGTTCGGTCGGGGAGGGAAGCTCCGCGATCCGGAGGGCGTCGGATAAAAGGCGATCCGCCATCGGAGAACCCGATTTTCGCAGGGAACCCAGGATCGTGGAGGCTCGTCGGCTCAGGGACCCGATGGTCCGGGAGATCGAGATACGAATCTTGGCCAGGAATCCCATTCCTACCTCCTTACCCTTTGTACCACGGTTCGAGGCGTACGTACACCGGTGAGGCGTCGGGGATTCTAGGCCACGGGCACGCAGATCTTGAAGCGGAAGTCCTCGGAGTAAGGATCCCCAGCGTCCTCGAAGTAGTATTCGAAGTTGAAGGGCAGGGAGGGCTTCCGATCCAGGGATGGCAGAAGGGTGCCGTAGATGGCCGCGTAACTCTCCCCGACCCGGGCCGCGGATCCCCGGTGCAGGAAGGAAAGGCACTCGCACCCCGGGGCCGCCCGGCCGATCAGGTCCAAAGGCAGGGCGTCCAGGGTCTCCATCTCCGCGGCCACGAGGATGTCCACCCAGTCCTCGGCGTCTTCGGTCCAGGTGGCCAGCTGGCGGAGTCGGAGCGGCCGGGCCCGGCGGGGGATGGAGGCCGCCCGGGGCAGGAAGCCCGCCCACAGGCGTCCCACCTCGTCCCCCGGGCCCGTGATGCGGACCTGCCGGCCCGCCAGCAAGACCGGGGGAAAGCGCTCCAGTACGGGCTCCGCGTCCACGGGAGGGCCGGGGATCCGTCCGGCGGCGGGCTCCTGATAGGGGAAAGGGGCGCCCCGCCGGACGGCGCTTGGGGAACATCCGAGCTCGCGACGGAAGGCCCGGGAAAAGCTATCCGGGTCCCCGAAGCCCCATTCGTAGGCCGTGTCGGTGACGCGCATACCTCCGGCCAGATCCCGGGCGGCCTCGGAAAGCTTGCGCCGCAGGACGTACTCCTTGGGCGGCATGCCGATCACCGCCGCGAAGAGCCGGGTGAAGTGGTGCAGGGAGTAGCCCGCCTTGGCCGCGATCGCGGGCACGGGCAGGTCCTCCCGGAGGCGCCCCTCGATCCAGCGGGCGGTCTCCAGGATCACCTGGGCGTTATCCATGGACGCCAGTATGCGGCGGGCTGCCCTATTCGTCCAGCCCGAATCCGCCCTCGGGCACCCACTCACCCCAGTCCGGGAGCCAGGCGGGGACCCGGGCGTCTCGGACCCGGTCCACGCTCGGGTAGTAGGGCTTCACGTCCAGGACCGCCGTCCCGTCGAAAGCGTCGATGGCCGCCACCTCGATCCGGCCGGCCTCGAGGTCCACGCCCCGGATCGGGCAGACGGTCATCGCGATCAGGTTGGGCCGGAAGGGTCCCCGGCAGCCGAAGACCCCCGCGGTCCTGCCCGGGGCGTAGGGCAGGTCCCCGGACAGCACGGACCGGGTGTCGAAGCCCATGCCGAAGTCGCTGCCCGACCACCACAGTACGTGGCAGTGGCTGAACTCCTCCAATCCCCGCAGGGCTTCCCGGTATTCCGGTCGGATCCTCACCCAGGTCCGCCCGTCCCGGCGCTCCACCTCGCCGACTTCCCGTAGAACCATCGTCTCCGCCATACAGACCTCCTTGGTGTCTCAATGAGGCCACTCTGGCACGGAACAGGGGCCCTTAGCCCGGCGGAATTCGCGTTCAGGGCTCCCGGCCGGGCGGAAATTCCGGCAGTTCCTGCGGTTCCGGACCCGGGGGACTCCGAGGCGCTCGGAAGGACGGAGCCCGAGCCGCTTCCACGTTCACAAGCTTCGTAACACTAGAGGGTTAGACCGCCGTTCCGACGATCCGTCCGATCCTCTCCCGGCCCTCGCTGATCCGCCAGCCGTCCCGGGCGTTGAAGTAGAGGTACCAGCGGCCCTCGGATTCCCGGAACCGGCAGTCGCAGGCGTAGACGTGGGAGGCCGTCCAGCCCGCATCCGGGGCGATCAGGGGTTCCGGACGGGCGGGTTCCCAGGAAATCCCGTCCTCGGAGCGCAGGACGAAGAGGGCCGAGCGGGAGCGCCCGCCGGAATCCCGGTAGATCTTGTTCTGGAGGCCGATGTAGCCGTCCGACAGGGGGAGAACCTTGATCGCCCCCGCGCCCAGGACTCCTGGCGTCGGATCCCGGGCCGGGTCGATGACGGGTTCCGTCTCGGGCGTGAAGGGTCCCTCCGGGGAGGCCCCCCGGGCCAGGCCGATGTACCGGGGTTCGCAGAAGCCGCAGTCCTCGATCCAGGCCAGGGACGCGGAGAAGTAAAGCCGATACGTGTCGGTCCAGTCCCGTACCAGGCAGGGGTTGGACACCGCGAAGCCTAGGGATCGGTCCCGCATCCAAGGAAGGAGGGGGGATACCAGGGTCCGGCCGGGGGGCCATCGCTCCAGGTCGGAGCTCGTGGAAAGGGCGATCCGGGATCTCCAGCGCCGGCGGAAGGGCAGGGCGGTCAGGGGCAGTGCCAGGGGCGGGTAGGCCTCGTAGTAGAGGCCGAAGCGGGGTTCGGTCCGCTTTCCTTCGGGGCCTGCGGCCGTCGGGACGGCGCCGCGAAGGCCGCTCCCGGCCGGCGGCCCCTCGTCCGGGCACAGCCGCTCCCCGTCCAGGGGGCGGACGAAGGCCCGCATGGCGTTGTGGACGGCGATGCCCCGTTCGGTCCACCTCGCTCCGTCCGGGGAGGTATACCGATGGATCCCCCAGGCGGAGTGGGCGAAAAGTTCCCAGTCCCCGCCGGGCGTCTCCTCGGGGAAGAGGAAACTCGGATCCGCCACGACGGGGGAGAGCCGGGGAGGCTCGATCAGGGGGCCCTCGATCCCGCCCCACCGGATGGACAGGAAATCGGAGATCGTCATGGTTCCAGTATAGTGCGCGGCCGGGGAAATCAAGACGAAGTTCGCCCGGGCTTCAGATCAACAGGATATTTTCGCCATACTCGGCCAGAACGGAGTCCCGGGTGAGAAGAAGCAGGGCTTCCGCCCGGGCTTGGGCGACGAGAATGCGGTCGAAGGGATCCGAATGTAGATGCGGCAGGGATTCGAGTGCCAGTACGTGTCGATCCCGGAGCGGCAGACCCTCGTATCCCGCCTTCTCGCAGAAGTGGAGGAATTCCGCCCCCGAGACGGGGATTCGATCCGGTTTCAGGGAATGCTTGATCGCCGTCTCCCACATGGAGGCGACGCTGTAGAACACCCGGATCTTGGGATCCAGGATGCGACTCCGGGCTTCCGCGCTCAAGCGGAGGTCGTCCGTGATGGCCCAGAGCGCGACATGGGTATCCAGGAGCAGATTCATCGCGGCCCGCCCTCGAAGAGCTCCCGGATAAGCGAATTATCCTCGTCGAAATCCTCGGGCACACGGAAAAGGCCCTTGGCTATCCCGATCCGATTCCGAATATCCGGACCTTCCCATCGTACCAGCCGTGCGACAGGTTTTCCGTTCCGGGCGACCACGATTTCTTCCTCCGACCCGTCCTCGATGCGGGCCAGAAGCTTGGAGAACTCCGTCTTTGCCTGGAAAACGTTTACTTGGGACATGGCGGCCTCGACAAATTAGCCTAGCTAAGCTTAGCTATATAGTAGCGAGAACCACCGGGGAAATCAAGGATTCGAGCCGTTCAACACCCCGTCAGACCACGCCCAGGCCCAGGTCCCCCCGGATCTTGTACATCGAGCCGTCCCGCTCCACGGTCAGCCTGCGGCCGGGGAAGTATACGGGCAGGAATTCCAGAAGCAGGTCCCGGACGAAGAGCTCGATCTCGTCCCGTTTGGCCCGAGGCACCGCCTCCTCCGTGGCCAAGACGATCTCCACCAGGTAGCCCCGGCCCAGGCGGCTCCCGAACCCGGGAGTGAAGAACACCCCCACGTTGAAAAGGCCGTCCGCCTCGGGGTTCGCGGTTGCGCCCCGCTCGGGCCGGTTGCGCCGAAGTTTCCAGGAGCCGTGGTAGCGGTCCTCCAGGATGGAGTCGATGCGGTCGAACATCTCCTTCATCCGCGCATCCCATTCGGTGGTCTTGGGGTGGAACATGGTCCTCCTAGGGGGCCGCGGCGGCGCGGGCCGCTTCGAAACCGGCCCGCACGCGCGGAGCTCTAGTCAAGCCGGGCCGGGACCAGGGGCGTCAAGATCACATCGAGGTCCTGGCCGGTCTGAAGCTCCTCCAATTCCCGGCGCAAGGCGGTCACGGAGATCCCGGGACCGATCACCACGTCCGCCCGAAGGCGGAAGAGGGGGGCTCCCGTCAAGGGTGCCCTCTCGGTGCGGGTTTCCAGCTCCTCGATGTTGATGCCCCGTTTGCGCAGGACCGCGCTGACCGCGTGGACGATACCCCGGCCGTCCAGGGACACGGTTTCCACGCAGTAGGGCCGGCCTCCCTCGGGCCGGGGCTGTTCGGCGGTGCGCTTGACGCCGATCCGGAGTCCCAAGGACGATTCGGCCGCGGCCATCCGGGACTCCAAGGCGACCGCCGCGGATTCCTCCGCGGCCACCAGCATCATCACCGCGAACTCGCCGCCCAGGACGGACATCTTGCTCTCTTCGATGTTGCCGCCCGCCTCGGCCACGATGCCCGACAGGTCGTCCACGATCCCGACGCGGTCCGCCCCGACGGCGGAAATCACGATATAGGTCTTGTCCATGGGAATATTGTGGCACCGAGGAGAGGAAAGGGCAAGGCCGGGGCGTTTCGCAGCCCCGGCCGAGAGGGAATCAACCCAACGGAAGAATCTTCACGATCCTCATGAATAAGGCCGGGCGTTCCTTGCCGGCGTTCAAGGACTTGTTCTCCTCGTCTCCAGGGTAGGACAGGATGATCCGTGCGCCCTTGTTCCGGTCCGCCTTGTTTTCCGCTCGGGGATTGTATTCGTAGACGCAGACGACGGCGTATAGGCGCTTGATCATGTTCGTCTTCGTACGATTGTCCGCGAGTCCGAAGCTGAGGTACTTCCCGTCGGCGCTCAGGGCCGGGATCGCTACGGCCAAGTTGGGCGTGCCGTCCTCGTTGACGGTCGCGACGGTAACCGAGCCCGGGTACGGAAAGGATTTCAGCGCCGCCGCCAAAGCTTCCGGAGAGTAGCTGGACGCGGCGTAGTAGTATTGGCCCGACGCCGCCGTCAGTACATCGGTTCCCGGGGCGGCTCCGGGATTGGGCTGGCCGAAGGCCGAGCCGAGGGCGGTCACGGCAAGGAGCGCGACCGCGGCGATTCGTACTCGTTTCATGGAACCTCCAAAATTAAAATTGACAATGTATATATAAATCTGTTAAATATACGGTGTCAATATAATTCGAGGAGGACATCATGTCACGAAGGATTCGGACGACGGCGATCTCGGCCGTCCTTGTGCTCGTGCTCTCGCTTTCCGGATGCGTCGGGGACGGCAAGGTCCCGGACCGGGTCATCGTGGTGGGGTCCGGCCTGGCCGGCCACGCCGCGGCCTGGGCCGCCCTGGACGCGGGCTCCGAGGTTCTGTGGATCGAGAAGAACAAGGACCTGGGCGGCAGCACGGCCATCGCCACCGGGACCTTCAGCGCAGCGGGAACCCGCCTTCAGAAGGCCAAGGGGATCGAGGACTCCGTGGAACTCTTCGCCAAGGACCTCAATCGAATCGGCAAGGGCAAGGCCGACCAGGAACTCCTGATGCTCTACGCGAACAAGGCCGCCGAGGTCTGGGAATGGTTCGTGGACCACGGCCTGGAGCCGAGCCCCCAGAGCCCCTTCATCGATCCCGTGCATAGCCCCTATTCGGTTCCCCGCACGTACACCCCGGCCAGGAACTCCGCGGCGGAGTACTGCAAGGTCCTGCGGGCGGCCATGAAGCCCTACGAGGCCAAGCTCACGATCCTCACGTCCACCCGGGTGACGGATCTGATCCGGTACAAGGACGCCGTCGTGGGGGTGAAGGTCCAGGGCGCCGAGGGTGCCAAGGAATATCTCGGGAAGGCGGTCATCCTGGCCACCGGCGGCTTCGGGAGCAACTTCGACCTGATCGCCGCCCGGATGCCCAAGTACGCCCAGCTCCGGTCCGTCACCATGCCCCACGCCGTCGGGGACGGCCTTCTCATGGCCGAGAAGGCCGGCGCCCGGCTGGTCCATATGGATTACCTGGTGGGCTACTTCGGGGCCATCGCCGAGGAGGGCAAGAAAACCACCAGTTTCGGCTCCCTCACCTCGGGTTTCGCCGAGCGCTGGAAGGGCGACGTCTGGCTCAGCCTGGAGGGCAAGCGCTTCGTGGACGAGGACGGAGAGGACGAGGATCCCCGGGAGACCGCCCTGGACGCGATCCCCGAGCAGACGGCGATCATCGTTTTCGATCAGGCCGCGGTGGACCGGAACGGGGGTTTTTCCAAGCTGCCGGTCCGCAATTTCGACCAGTGGCTGGCCAAGGGCTACGGGGTCAAGAAGGCCGACACCGTGGAGGGCCTGGCCGAGGCCTTCGGCCTCCCGGTCGACGCCGTCCGGGCCACGATCGACCAGGTCAACGCCAACGCCGCGGCCGGGGCGGATCCGCAGTTCGGCAAGAAGGAGAACTACCCCGTCTCGACTCCGCCCTTCTACGGGATCAAGTCCTACGGCACCATCTTCATGACCCAGGGGGGCGTAAAGACCAACACGAGGATGGAGGTGATCTCCACCGAAGGAAAGCCGATCCGCGGCCTCTACGCCGCCGGGGAGGTTCAGGGCACCGCCCAATGGGGAGGCCTGGGGTACGCCGGGGGCTCGGGCAACACTCCGCCCCTGGTGTTCGGGATGGAAGCCGGGCGGAACGCGGCCCGCTCCGCGGGGTACTGAGTTCCGGGCCGCCGCCGGGAGGTCCATCCGAGGCGGCGGATTTTCTTAAGCGGGCCGCCCGGCGCCGTACGGGATTCGGCGAGGGCGGCGGCCCTGCTTTTCTTTCCGGGGGCGACTCCCGGGTCCCGGTCCTGGGCGGCGGGGTACAAATCCTCCCCCTCGCGAACAAGGTATTTCATTCCCGAGGCCGCCTCTCCGTTTTGAGATTGGCTCGGACGGCCCGGTCGGATAGTATGGATGACTAATGTGTATGTGCTATAATCTGATCTGACACTCACTGAAGGAGTGGAGGATCGTATG
>JAAYUR010000281.1 GCA_012517645.1 Treponema sp. | reverse complement strand
TGGCCGGGATCGCCCTGCTTTCCCGGTATCCCATCGACGGCGCGACCCACGCCCGGTTCGTGGACGAGATAGCCCGGGGCGTCCATCCCGGGGCCTCCGCCGTCCGGGCCCCGGCCCGGTCCGGGGCCGGGTCCGGGGATTAAGGGCGGTCCCGGATGCGGGCCAACCTCCACCTCCATTCCCGGCGCTCCGACGGGACCTTGGAACCCGCGGCCGTGGCGGAGGCGGCCGCCGCCGCGGGCCTCCAGGCCGCGGCCCTGACGGACCACGACACCCTGGGGGGAGTTCCGGAGTTTCTAAACAAGGCCCGGGAGCTCGGCCTGGCGGCCTGGCCCGGGGTGGAGATCGACGTCGCGGACAAGGAGACGGCTTACCGAAGCGAGATCCTGGCCTACTTCCCCCGGGGCCGTTTCGAGCGCACCCGGGAGCTTCTTGCGGGTGTCCTCGAGCGCCGCAGGGAACGGGCCCGCCTCTGGATGTCCCGGGTTCCCCGGGTTTTCTGCCGGGAAGACCTGACCTACGAGGGCCTCCTACGGTTCAAAACCGGGGTCCCGAACGGGAGCGCCCGGGAGGATGAGCTCTCCCTTAGCAAGACCGACCTCTTCGAGTACCTCAAGTCGAGGGGGGTTCTCTCGCCGGAAGCGGAGTACCGGGAGTTCCGGAAGGCGTACTTCGACACGGAGCTTCTGCCTTCGGGTTCCTACCGGAAGTCCGATCTGGCCGGGGTCGTCCGGACCGTTCTCTCCGACGGGGGGATCTGCGTCCTGCCCCACCCGGGCCACGAGTTCGGGGACAGCCTGGCTGAACTCACCCGGGAACGGAAACGGTTCCGATCCCTTCTGCTCAGGATGCGGGACCTGGGGGTGCGGGGGCTCGAGATCTACCACTACAAAAACCGCGACTCCGAGGGAATCAACCGCCTCGCCGCCCGGGAGGCCCGGGGGCTCGGGATGTTCCTGACCTACGGTTCCGATTGCCACGGCCCCGGAAGCGTGAAGTACACCATCCGGGACTTCCACGGGGACTTCCCCGGCTGGCCCCGGGACGGAAGTCCCTAGCCGCGGCGGGGTTTCGGCCGAGTCGGCCGAGCGGCTTTGACAGCCCCCTCCTGCACAAGGTTCGTATCACTGGGGCTTTTTCAAAACTCAGGGAGTTTTGAAAAAACCACCTTGAAATCCTCGATCGGCGAGCAATCGCAAAGCCGATTTCAAAAGTGACCGACTTTTGAAATCGGCTCACTACCTTGGATTTCTTTGTTGAATAGGGTACTGTCCCAGCATGCCCCACTGCGTAGTGCCCGCCGCGGAAGAATTGCTGGACAAGGAAATCCCTGTCCTGGACAAGGGCTTCGTGCGCCTGGTGGATTACCTGGGAGGGGACGAACGGATCGTCCAGGCCGCCCGGGTGTCCTACGGCGCCGGGACCCGGACCGTCCGGGAGGACGCCGCCCTTATCGACTACCTCCTGCGGAACGACCACACCTCTCCCTTCGAACAGGTAGTCCTGACCTTCCATGTCAAGCTTCCCATCTTCGTTGCCCGCCAGTGGATCCGTCACCGTACGGCCCGGCTGAACGAGATCTCCGGTCGCTATTCGGTGATGAAGGACGAATTCTACCTGCCCGGTCCGGAAGACCTCGCCCTGCAAAGCCGGGACAACAAGCAGGGCCGCTCCGACCGGATCCTGCCCCCCGGGGAGGCCGTCGAGGTGCGGGCCGAGATGGAACGAGATCAGAAGGCGGTGTACTCCTCCTATCGCGGACTGGTGGACCGGGGTCTGGCCCGGGAGATCGCCCGGGTGAACCTACCCTTGTCCCTGTACACCGAGTGGTACTGGCAGATCGACCTTCACAACCTCTTCCGCTTCCTGTCCCTGCGGCTGGATTCCCATGCCCAGAAGGAGATACGGGCCTACGCGGCCGTCCTTATGGAGGCGGCCCGGGCCGTGGCTCCCATGGCCACGGAATCCTTCGAACGGAATGTTCTTTTAGGGACGCGCTTTTCCGGACCCGAGATGGAAGCCCTGCGCCGCCTGGTCCGCGGGGAACCCTCGGGCCTCGAAGGCCGGGACGCGGAGCGCTTCGAGGAGAAACTGAGGACGGGGAAGCAAACGTAAGGGTGGTCGGTGGGCAGTGGTCAGTGGACGGGTTTTCACCGTTCACCCACCACCGTCCACTGTTTACCGTCTATGCCCTCAGATACTTCTTCTCCCCGATCCCGTACACCCAGGAGGCGTCGATCTTCTCGCCGTCCCCGGAGCGTACGAAGCCCTTGAAGGAGCCGAAGGGTCCGGCATAATCGACCCGGGCTGCCAGGAGGTTGAGCCGCAGATCGAACCGGGTCTCCGGGTGGAAGACGAGGTCCACCAGCCCTTCCGTGTCCTGGATGACCCAGTCCTCGTAGACTCCCCGGGGTCGGGTTACCTTGACGGGCGGCAAGGGGAAGGTCCTGCCTCCCACCCACATACAGTTCTCGGTGTTCCGCTCGGGGTCCTTGACGGGGTTGTCGGTCAGGTTGAAACCGACCCGGCGCCCCTTGGTGTCCTGTCCGAAGCCGATAGCCCAGTCGTACCGGAGGCGATAGGGGTAGTAGCCTTTGTGGTCATCCAGGACTCCCATGGAATCGGAGCCCGAAAAACTCACGGTCTCGTTCCCGATCCGAAGATCGCCGTTCATGGGGCACAGGGCCTTGGTGGAGTACATGGCCCGGTTCAGGCCCAGAGGCAGGCATACGGTCTGCATGGCCGTTTGCCGGTCGTTCCAGGGCAGGACCAAGTCTCCCTCCAGGGCCGGGCTTGTCCGGGTCTTGCGGTGGTTCACCCGGATCCGGAGGGCTCCGCCGGAGAGGTCCAGGTCGTAGGCCAGGAGGTCCCGGCCGCTGCGGTAGGCCACCTTGCTTCCGTCCAGGGAGGGGCCGTACCGGAAGTACCCGCCCGGCAGGAGTCTGCGGAAGCCGAAGCTTTGCCGGGTTTCCCGGTCGTAGCCCTGGAACAGGGCCAGGGCGGCGCTCTTGGCGTCGTACAGGGCCGTAAGGACGATGTAGCGGCTGTTCCCGAGATAGAAAGCCACCCACTCCTTGAGGCGGAACAGCTTGACGAAGCGGGGAACCGCGTGGTGGTAGGGCCGCTCCACATCCAGCATGTTGGTCCGGCCGAAGGGCTTCGCGTAGGTCCCGTAGGCGAAGCGGCCCTCGGACACGATATCGGGCAGGGGATCCAGGATGGGGCGTTCGTACATCGGGAGCTCTACCGGGGTATCCCGTTCTTGTAGAGGAGGTAGAGGGCCTGGGTGCCCTTCTCGGCGTAGCCCCGGTCCACCATCTTGTCGAACAGGCTCTCCGCCAGGGCGAGCATGGGGAGATCCGCCCCCATGGAACGGGCGGACTCGACCGCGATGCGCAGGTCCTTCAGGTAGTGCTTGCTGAAGAATCCCGGCTCGAAGTTCCCGTCCAGCATACGGGGCACCATGTTCGACAACTGCCAGCTGGCGGCCGCGCCGGTGGAGATGGATTCCAGGACCGTCCTAGGATCCAGTCCGGCCTTTTCCGCATAGATCAGGGCTTCCACGGTCCCGATCAAGTTTCCCGCGACGACGATCTGGTTGACCATCTTGGTATACTGCCCAGCTCCCGCGGGTCCCTGACGGACCACGGTCTTGCCCATGGCCTCGAGGAGGGGCTTGGCGTCCAGGAAGTCCTCTTCCGCGCCGCCGACCATGATGCTCAAGGTGGCGTTGCGGGCTCCCAGGTCTCCTCCGGACACCGGGGCGTCCAGGGCCCGGAGGCCCCGTTTCCGGGCTTCCTCCCAGATTTTCCGGGCAAGATCGGGCCGGGAGGTGGTGGTGTCCACGATCAGGGTTCCGGGCCGGGCGTTTTCCAGGATCCCCGCCCTCCCGAAATACACTTCCTCCACGTCCTTGGGGTAGCCCACCATGGTGAACACGGCCTTGCAGGCCGCCGCGACCGCTCCGGGGGAATCATGCCAGACCGCCCCCTCGTTCAGGAAGGCGAGAACCTTGTCCTTGGTTCGGGTATATACGTGAAGCCGGGCTCCCGCTTTGCGGAGATGACCCGCCATGCTCAGGCCCATCACTCCCAGCCCGATGAAGCCGACATCGGCACCTCTGATTTCCACGCATCCTCCCTTCCCCCGCTGCGGAAGCACGGGGCAAAGACCGGTGATCACTGTACCCCCGAACGTTGCCGGAGGCAATACGGGGTGAGACGGAGACCCCGAACCGGCGCCCGGGGTCCGGCGGAGCATCGGGCGGCGGAGGGTATCGGAGTGTCTACGTCGTCTCGAAGCCCGCCCGGGTTCCGGCTCCCGATCCCTGAGGACCGGGTCCGGGCCGCTTTCGCCGTTCCTTGACCGTACTTCGGACCGCGGCTATCCTGGTACCTCCAGGGAGGCGGACGTGTTCGAGCTGGACGATAGGGTCATGGAATCGATCATCTTCGCGATGGAGAACCAGGACGCGAAAGCCTACATCGATATGGAAACCGGGCTCGTATCGTTCCAGGGAGAGGGAGAATCGGAAGACGAGGGACTCGACGAGATCGAGAGGGACCTCGAGTCTATACCGATCTGGACCAGCCAGGACGGATTCCGCCTTATGGACCAATTCGCCCAGACCATAGGACATCCCGTGGTCCGGGCGGATCTCCTGGCCGCCCTTTCCCGCGGTCGGGGGGTCTTCCGGGCGTTCAAGGATGTGCTGGAGGCCCATCCCGAGACGGAACGGAAGTGGTACGAGTACAAGTCCCGGGCCATGAAGGCCCGGATCGTCGAATGGTACGAGGATCTGCGCCAGGTGCGGGGACTTCAACGGCTGGGACTGGAGCCCGAGGAGACGGACGAGCTATTGCTGTCGGATTTCCGGATTGTGCGGTGCGGCGGGGAACGCTGGGGGGAATTCGAAGCCCTTGTACGGGCCGGTCGGGAAGACGCCCTGTCCCGCTTTCCGCGGGTCCTGGTCGAGTACGTCTTCGCCGCCCTGGACCGCGAGCTCTCGGGACCTTCCTCGGGGGAATACCGGATCTATTCGGCCGAATGCGAACCCGGGGCCCCCGCGGGCATGGCCCTGGTACGGATGTTCCGCTCCGCGGAGGGAGCCTTCGCCGTGCTGGGGTTCCTGTACGTGGATCCCGCGCGCAGGCGGATCGGCCTGGGGCGGACCCTGATCGAGCGCGCCCGGGAGGAAGCCTTCCGGGAAGGCATACGGTACTTCGCGGTGGACATGCCCTTCCTGTGGGCGGAGTTCGGCGCCTCCCTGGAAGCCTTGGGCTACGCCCCCTTCGGCACCCGCTGGCTCTCCTGCTCGGAGTCCTGAGCTTCCCTTACCAGCCGAATCGGCGGAGATCTACCCGGCCCTCCGGGCTCACCTCCACCCCCTCCGCCTCCAGCAGGGCCTTCTGGAGTTCGAACCCTCCGCCGTGGGGAAGGGCGATGCGGCCGTCGCTTCGGATCACCCGATGCCACGGGAGGCCCTCCTTCCGGGAACAGGCGTGTAGGATGCGGGCCGTCGTCCGGCCGCCGTTCGGCACCCCCGCCCGGGCCGCCGCTCCCGAGTAGGACACGACCTTCCCCGGCGGTATCTCCCGCAGGACGGCGCGGATCCGGTCGCCGATATCGCTCATGGTTTTCTCCCTTCCGTCGCCGACGTGCAGGGCATTCGCATCATCGATCCGACAATATAATATAAAGTGACCTCCCGGATATTGGACGCGGCTTAACCGTGGTAAAACGGGTACCACCAATATCTAATCGGGATGAGATATAGGGAGGGAAGTCGTCCCCCCGCCCTTCGCATTCTGATTCATCCTGTTCATCCTTTCCCCATCTTGTCCATCGAGGCTTTTTCAAAACTCAGGGAGTTTTGAAAAAGCTACTTTGAAATTGGCTCCATCCTGTCGGAAAATTCCGGAATTCGCCAGAGGGCAAAATGACACCCATAGTCATAGTGTCATATCCTTGACACCCCTTTCCGGGGCGTGCTAGCGTTCCCTTTGTCCGATCCCGGCAGGTTGTTGAAACACTCGAAGCATTTCGACAACCTGCCATGCGATTGCTCGAGAACCTGCGGTTCTCCGCGCGATTGCGAGATTAAGGTGGTGTTGAAACAGGCTCCTTAGCCTTTTTCAACACTTTGCCAAGGAGGATCCCGTGAAGGCATGTTTCCTGTTTCCCGGCCAGGGAGCGCAGTATATCGGCATGGGCAAGGATTTCTACGAGACCAGCACGGCGGCCAAGGAGATCTTCGACATGGCGTCGGAAAT
>JAAYUR010000486.1 GCA_012517645.1 Treponema sp. | reverse complement strand
ACGTCGCCATGCTCAACCGCATCAACGTATTCCCCGTCCCGGACGGCGATACGGGAACCAACATGGCCGGGACGGTCCAGGCCATGGCGGCCGCCCTGCACGCCTCTCCCGGGGCCAGTCTTGCGGAAACCGCCCGAACCGCCGCGGACTCCGCCCTGATGGGAGCCAAGGGTAACTCCGGCGCCATCCTGGCCCAGTTCTTCCAAGGCCTGGCCGAAGAGCTCGAGAGGGACGTCCGGATGACTACCCGGGCCTTCGCGGACGCCGTCGGGAAAGCCGTTGCGAGGACCTACGAAGCCCTGTCCAAGCCCCGGGAAGGCACCCTTCTGACGGTCCTCAAGGACTGGGGCCAGTCCCTTCACCGGGTCGCACAGCGAACCGACGATTTCCTGGAGCTGTTGAAAACCACCCTGCACGACGCCCGAGCCTCCCTGGAGCGCACCCGGGACATGCTTCCGGAGCTCAAGAAGGCGGGGGTCGTGGACGCTGGCGCCTTGGGCTGGGTGCATATCCTGGAGGGTATCGTCCACTACATCACCCATGGCAGGATCCGGGAATTCCGGGACACCCCCGCAGCGGAACCAGCCGATTCCTTCGGGGATGCCCATATCGAATCCCCCCTCGCGGAGAGCGAGCCCTCCGCCTTCCGGTTCTGCACCGAGTGCCTCCTGGAAGGCCCGGCCTTGGACCTCGAAGCCATCCGGCTCGGCCTTTCCGGCCTCGGGGACTCGATCGTCGTGGCGGGATCCACCCGAAAGGCCAAGGTGCATCTCCACACGGACACCCCCGCCCGGGCCTTCCGGGTTCTGGAGGAGTTCGCCAAGGTCACGGCCCAGAAGGCGGACGACATGGAGCTCCAGCGCCGCCTGGCCTCGGCCCCGCCCCGCTGTGCCGTGCTCGTGGACTCCGCCTGCGACCTCCCCGAGCAGGAGCGCCTCGATCTGCGCATGGAGCGCGTTCCCTTGACCATCGTGATGGACGGGGTGAATTACCTGGACCGGGACGGACTCTCCTCCGAGGATTTCTACGCCAAACAACGTCTCCCCGGGATTTCCCTCTCCACCAGCCAGCCCTCGGATGCCGCCTTCCGGCGCAAGATGGACACGGTCCTGGCCGCCTCCCGGGAAGGCGTATACTTAGGCCTCTCGGGCCCCCTCTCGGGCACCCTGGAGGCGGGCCGTCGAACGGCTTCCGCCCGCCCGGACTCCGAGAGAATCCGGATCGTGGACTCCCGGGCCATCTCCGTCAGCTACGCCCTCCTGGCCCGCAAGGCCGGCGAAGCCGCAGCCGCGGGAGCCTCCGCTGAGGAGATCGAGATGCTCGTGGAAGCCCTGCGAACCCGGATGCGGCTCTATGTGGCCGTGCCGGACCTTTCGGGACTCATCCGTTCCGGCCGCCTCCACGGGATGAAGGGCCTGGCGGCCCGAGCCTTCGGGATACGGCCCATCATCACCGTGAACAAAGAAGGCCGAGCGGATTCCGCGGGCATGTACCTGGGAGCCAAGAACGGCCGAGCCGCCTTGGTCAGCATGCTCCGGAAGACGGTTTCCAGGTCCTTGGGAAAAGGCGCGGGCGCCGGACCCTTGGAGGTCCTGGTGGGGCACGCGGACAATCGCGCCGAGGCGGAGGCCCTGGTCCGGGACCTGGGTTCCTCGTTCACCCTCACCCGGGAGCCGGAGATCGTCGATGTTTCCCCGGCCTTGGCCCTCCACGCCGGCCCCGGCGCCCTGGCCTTGGCCGCCCTGCTTCCTGAAGCCGAAGCCCTGTGATCGGAATCGCCGCGGCCCTGTCCTTCTCCTACATCCTCGGATCCTTCCCGACCAGCATCGTGGTCGGGAAACTCTTCTTCCACCGGGACATCCGGACCGAAGGCTCGGGAAACGCGGGCGGAACCAACACCTTCCGGGTGTTCGGATGGAAAGCTGGCATCCTGGTGGTGCTGGTCGACGTAGGCAAGGGAGTCGCCGCGACCCTACTAGCCTCCCGCCTGGCCGCGGGAGCCCCGTTCCCCCTGGACGCGGTCCGCCTTGCCTGCGGATCGGCGGCGACGATCGGCCACGTGTGGACAGTCTTCGCGGGCTTTCGGGGAGGAAAGGGCGTTGCCACCGCGGCGGGAACCCTCGCCGCCGTCGCCCCCCTTCCCTTCCTCGCCGCCCTGGCAGCCTTTGCCCTGGGCATACTGTCCACGGGAATCGTGTCCGTGGGCTCCCTGTCCGCGGCCGTCGTCTTTCCCCTTTCCGCTCTGATCCTTCGCGCCGCAGGCCTTCCGGTCTCGAACGTCCTCCTGGGATTCTCCCTAGTCCTGGCGCCCTTGATCTTCTGGACCCACAGAAAGAATATCCGACGGCTGATTCGGGGGGAAGAGAACCGCTTCGAGAAACTGCGCGTCCTGCGCGGGCTTTTCGGGAACAAAGGGCCGAGGTCATAGGAAATTCAGAACAGGATTTTCAGGATTGAACAGGATTTACAAGATTATGGTTTGAGTATGTAAAACTCTTTTATCCTCAACTATTCCTTCATTTGTATCTATCCTGATAATCCGGCTAATCATGATAATCCTGTTGGAAAGATCCGGAAACCCGGAAGAAACCTCACTTGCCCTTGACCGTTAACGTCCTCTCCAGGAGCTGGGTGTTCCAGTTGTCCTTGACGATCAGCTTGTACTGACCGGGCTCGGAAAAGAGATAGGCGGGAAGCTCCAGGGTTCCGTCCGCGGGGATGCGGGCCTTTTCCCTGTGTATTTCCCGGGATTCCCGGAACTGCGGGTCCGCCTTGTAAAAGAGTACGACGAAGTCCCCTCCCCTGCCCGTGCCGTTCGTCAGGGAAAAAGAAATACGGGTGCCCGCCGCAGCGGGGATGGGATCCGCATAGGAAGCCCTCTCCCGTGGTATGGTGAAGCCGATGTCCGCAACCGGAGGCTCATCCCGGGACGCGGCCGCGGTACCAGCCGCAGAGCCAGACGCCGCGGCTCGACCCGGGGGGGACGGCGGGGCTGCCGAGGCGGATGGACCCGGAGATCCCAGGAAGGACAGCGCCGCGATCAGCCGGGGCGGGAAATACGGATCCGAAGGCGGGGAGACGATAACCCCCGTGCGGGGCCCTTGGGAAACCGCATGGATCACCGAACCCTCACCCAAGTAGATAGCCACGTGACTGGGATATCCGCCTACGGTGTCATAGACCAGGACGTCTCCGGGCCGGATCCGTTTCGGATCCACAGGAACCCCGGCCGCGAAGATCCCCCGGGAGGACCGGGGCAGCTCGATGCCCGCGGCCTCACGGTAGACAAATCGGACGAATCCGGAACAATCGAAGGCGGAGGGCGATTCGGCCCCGTACATGTACGGAACCCCCCGATACCGGGAGGCGGTCTCGAGAATCCGTTTACGGATCTCCGCCTCCGGAACCTGGGCGAACCCGCACACCTCCAGGGCCGCCCATAGGAGAATCCAGAAACCTCGATTCGCCCGGCTCGGCTTCAATAGATACCCGTCAGCGCTTTGATGTACTGGAGCCGTTCATAGTCCGCGGGACTCCGGCTGGTAAATCGCGAAAGCTTGCCCCGGATGTCGTCCAGGCTGGAACCCTTCCTCTGATCCAGCCAGGTTTCCATCCCCTCCAGGATCGTCCGGATGACCCCGAAACCCTTCTGGTAGACCACCGAACAGAGCTGGATCGCCCGGGCTCCCGCGAGAGTCACCTTCAGGGCGGATTCGTGGTCGTGAACCCCCGTTCCCGCAGCCAGGTCGCAGGGTACGCGGCCGAAGAGGAGAGAGATCCACCGCAAACTTTCATGGTAGTCCTCGGGTCCGCTGTGCACCGGTCCGGCCTTGAGTCCCAGGGTCGACAGATCGATATCCATGCGGAAGAATCGGTTGAACAGGACCAGGCCGCTCGCCCCCGCGGAACTCAACCGTGAAGCCAGGTTCAGAAGGTTCGTGTACTGGGATCCGAGCTTGACGGAAACCGGAAGCCCCGAGGCCGAACGGGCGGTCCGCACGATCTGGACGACCCGATCCTCCAGGCTGGAGGCCGTCTCGTCCGGGGAGGTCGAAAGGAAGGCGATGTTGAGCTCCAGGGCGTCCGCCCCCGATTTTCCGACCTGCTCGGCGAACTCCGTCCACCAAGGCCCGCCGATGCAGTTGACGCTGGCGATCACGGGGATATCGACCTCACCCTTGGCATCCCGGATCAGCTTGAGATACTCCCCGGAACCCGCATGCATGCCCATTTCAGAAAGGTAGGCGTCCGCCTCGGGATGGGATTCCCCGGCGGAACCGCCCACAGCCTGGATGTCCGCCCGAAGTTGTTCCTCGAACAGGCTTTTAAGGACCACGGCCCCTGCGCCCGAGTCCGCAGCCTTTTTCACCCCCCCGGGGGTCGAAGTAAGGCTGGACGCCGCTACTACGATAGGATTCTTAAGGGAAAGCCCGAGGTACTTGGTCTTCATGTCCGCCATGTTCTCTCCTTGTTTCTCACTCGATTCACCCTCGAAGGCCGTATCGGGAGCCTTCCGGGAAGAGGTCGGGGACAGAGCTTGGAACGAAGTTTTCCTAATATATCAAACGAACCCTGAATCCCCGCCGTTTCTCTTCGGGGCATCCTTCCGCCGTGTCCACACCTTCCTATCCCAGGAGCAAGATAAGAATATATGCATCCTCTCCAAAAATACAAGATCGGGCCGGCAGGAACAGGCCGTTGAAACAATACCCCCAAGGGGGCGGCAAGCACTCGAAGCGTCTCAACGCCCCGATTAAATCGGCTCGATACCTCGAACCTCCGGCGCCTTGAACGCCGCATCGATGATGCGGCGGGAAAGACTTCCCGGCAAGGGCAACGGCGGATGGTCGTCCGGACCGTACCATCCGGCTTCGGCGATCTCGATCCCGTCCGGCGACAGTTCCCCGGACTCCCACTCCGCCTCAAACCCGACCATCAGGGAATCCGGAAAGGGCCAGGGCTGGGATCCCAGATACCGCACGTTCCGGACCCGGATGCCCACTTCCTCCTCGACTTCCCGGACCACACAGTCCTCGAAGCTCTCCCCGGGCTCCACGAAACCGGCCAGGACGCTGAAGATCCCGGACTTGAAAGCGGCGTTGCGGGCGAGGAGTATGCGGCCGCCTCTGTGCACACGGGCCAGGATCGCGGGGGACAGGCGGGGATAGGTAACAAGCCCGCAGGAGGGACAGAGCCGGGCGGTCTCGTCCGCTTTATCCCTCTGGGCGGAGCCGCAACGCCCGCAGAACCGGGATACGGACCGCCACTGAGCGAGGGACAGAGCCCTGCAGGCTGGAAGAACCCCGTCCCAGGCTTGGCCGGCTAGGACCGATCGGAAGGGAACCCAGGCCAGGCCCTCCGGGGCTTCAGCTTCCGCGGAAAGGGATAGGACGATGGGCGGGAGACACTTCTCAGAGGTATCGGACAGGCTCGACACCCTGAGGGGGAAGGAGTCCAACAGCCAAGGGTCGTTTCCAGCTTCCCTGTCCGGAAAGGGATGGAATCCCAGGGGATCCGCGCGGCCGTCCGGGCGGACTAGAAACTCCTGCCCCCGGAATGCGAAATAGGTCTGTCCGGATCTTGTCGTCCCAATAATCATTGGATCAGGGTGTTGAAATACTCGAAGCATTTCAAGCCCCCGGTTTGGGATCCTTTCCGAGTGTTACGAAGCTTGTGCTACTCGTGCCCAGACGCCTCCAGACGCCTCATGAGCCGGTCCAAGAGCTGTTTCGGTCGATCCATTAGCCCTCGGATCTAAGTCGGCACAAGCTTCGTACCACTACCGACTCAGCCCTGCCCGGAACATCGCGGCCAAGACCGCGTACGCCGCGACCCCGGCCAACACGGCAGCGGTCTCTCCGGACTCCGGAAGGACCAAACCGAGGGCGGAGCGCAGGGGAGGAAACCAAAATGTAGTGGCAACAGCGGTTAAAGCCGCGATAGAACCTCCCAGACATACCCCCAAAGGCCGCCAAAGGACCCGAAGCCCCGCAGTCCTGGACAACCCCGGCAGGCCCGCCAGGGGAGACCCGGCCTGAACCAAGCCAAGGGCCAGGAACCCTAAACTCCGGGCACGGTCGACGGCTCCGGACGCTTCCCCGGAGTACCCCAGGTTCAGGCGAAAGACCCCAAGCAGGAGGACGGCCGACAGAAGACCCGGAACCAAGATATCCGGAAATAGGCGTGCGCAGTCTGGATACGCCCGCAGACTCGCCCCGGGATTTCCGGGGACAGCACTTGAAGAAACGGGGACAGAGCCCAGGATCAAGCTCGGCAGGGCCGTTCCCGCGGCGTTTGCCCAAAGCATCTGTCGAAGGGTCAGGGGAGGCAGCCAGCCCGCCAGTATTGCGCCTGCGGTTGCCAGGCTCATCCCTGCGCAGCAGGAGATCTGGAACGCGGCGATCCGGTCCTGTATCCCGGTCCCTCGGCAGGGCGCGTGCTTTCTTCCCTGAAGAAAGACTACGGCCGTGGGCAAACCCAGAGGGATCAGGAGTGCGGAACAGTACAAGGCTGATTGCATCGAGTCGAGGATAGCGGCTCGGACGGGGAAGCCGCCTCGGAATAGTTCCGCCGCCAGGAAGACAGCCAGAAAAGCGGCAAGGGTTAGACCGAAGGGGACAACGGAACCCATCGAGAAAGCCCCGTGGATCGGGCCTTCCACAACCGCATCCGAGGATGGAGTCGGAGACCCGGCACCTCCGGCCGTGGAAGAGCCCGGGGCGCCCGGGGCCGGGGACGGAACCAACGGAGGCGGAATACACGGAGGCGGTCGGGACTCGAGGGACAGAGCAGGTCGGGACTCGAGGGACAGAGCAGGCGACTTGTCCCGGTTTCGGATCCAAGTTTCCGTAAGATACGCGACAAACCAGGCGGCTGCAGCGACGACTGCCGCCCACGGCTCTCCCAGTAGGGCATAGACAAGGGCGACGACGGGAAGAAGATCGCGGATCGATTCAGCGGATATCTTAGGGCGCTTGGATCCCGCCTCGGTGCACACGGTCGGTCCCCAGCTCAGACGTGTCCGAAGCGCCATGAGCTCTAATCCGCAAGCCCCGCGGCCCTGAGGATCTCCGCCGGTTTGGCTCGCTCCGCTTCCGGAAGGGCTGACAAGAGGGCCGCCGCGGCCTTCGCGTCCGAAAACTTCGAGTCCACGGCCTTGCGAAGGGCGTCCAGGCCGGCTTCCCGGTCGCCGGCTACGACCAAGCGCAGCCGGGCCAGACGGAACCAGGCCGTCCCGTCGGAGGGATCCGCCTTTACGAGGTCAGCCCAATCTTCCAGCGCCCGTGCGAAGAGTTCCAGACTTTCCCGAAGTTCCGCCCGAGCTCGGAGGGCTTCCCGATCCTCGGGCTTGCGGGACAGGTAGGCCGATAAAAAAGCCAGGGCTTCCTCAGCGGCCCGGGCTGGATCCGAGTCGGATCCTGTATCCCCGACCGCGGAGGTCCCCGCGACAGCGAGGGCTTCCCGGGCTCGGCGGGCTTCTAGCAAGGCCAGGCGCCGGAGGACCGCGTCGTCGGAGGGTAATACCGTGTGCAGCTCCCGGAGGATGGTTCGGGCTTCCTCGCCCCGGCCCGAACGTTCCAAGAGGAGAGCGAGGTTCCGAAGGGTTCCGGGATCCCGGGGGTTCAGCTCCGAAGCCCGTCGGTACGCGGCCAGGGCCGATCGGTCGTCCCCGGATTTGTAGAGAGCGTAGGCTTCCAGGGTGATCAGGCGGACGTTGTCGGGATCGGACGAGCGAAGTCGACCCAGGACTTCCAAGGCCCGGGCATAGGCCCCCGTCTCCGTGAGCGCCCGAGCCAGGTTGTACGAGGCCGCTACCAAACTCCGATCGTAGGCCAAGGCTTTCTCGTACGCGGCCCCGGCCTTATCCCATTGTTCCATGGCCAGCCATGCGTTCCCGACCTCGTAGTATTCCAGAGCCAGGCGAGGCGCTCGGATCGAGGCGCAGGAGGAAAGAAATAGAGCGGCAGAGACCAGGGCAGCCGGGACCGCGGCGGATCGGGAGCGACAACCCGTCCGGACCCGCGAAATCCTTATCTCCGTAACACCATCTCCTCGATCGTCCGGATCTGGGAACGGTAGAGGTTCGCGATGTTCGAACCGTAGTCCGCGATCAGCTGGAGCATGTCCCGCGGCCGCTCGTGCTCGTCCGTTCCGTTGACCCGATCCCCCGCGTCCCCGAGCCCCGGCATGATGTAGGCCATCTCGTTCAGGACCGGGTCCATCCACAGGGTGTAGACCGTGGCCTCGGGAATGGCCCGTACGACTCGAAGGGCCCCCTTCAGGGCGGAGATCACGTTGAAGACCTTGATGCTTCGGGGCTTGACTCCCTGGTCCAGAAGATACTTCACCACGGTGACGAGGCTCCCCCCTGTAGCGTTCATGGGATCCGCGAACAGGAGATCCTTGCCGTCCATGTCCTCGGGGCGGAAGTAGGAGCGGTCCAAATCCAGGACATACTCCATGTTGTTCTCGACCTTGGTGTCGTCCCGGCTGATCTTGAACAGGGCGAAGGGGGTCACGTAGCCCGAGGAGGAATACTCCTGGATCTCCTTGGAAAGGATCATGGAGGGCAGAAGGGCTCCCCGGAGCATGACGCACATCACGGTGTTCTCGATCCGGTCGTCGATGTTCGGTATCTTGTGGACCGCGTAGTTCTGTACGGGAACGGTGACCGGAGTGGAGACGATCAGGTGGTTCTTGTTCTCGCTCCGGGCCCCCCCGAAGGCCAGGTTGAACAGGAGCTCGTAGGCCCGCTGGATGTAGTACACGAACTCGAAACGCTGGGTTCGGGCGTCCCGGAGCTTGGCTATAAGCCGGCTGGCCTCCCCGTGGTTCTCCGAGGGGGTCACGAAGGAATAGACCTGGGCCCGGGACTCGGCTTTGCAAACCTCCTGCATAGCGCCGCCCATCTGGTTATACAGGTCGATCAGGACCCTCTCCTCCCGGCGCCGCTCATCGGGGCTCTTAGCATGGGAGAGGATGTTGAAACTGACCATGGCCTGCCGGTACAGGGCGTCCAGCTGGGCAAGAAATTTCTGATCGCTCTCGTTCAGATACCCGTCCAGGTCCTGTGCCTTGAGGATGATCCGGTTCATAGGATCACTTCGCCCAGCGCACCGTTCCCGATCCCTACGGCGTTGCCCTCGTCGAAATCCAGGTGGCACTCCAGGGCGTAGGCGGCGTTCACTCGGCAGATGACGTTGTCGAAGGTCGCACCTCGTTCTCCTCCCGCATGCAGCTTCACGACCTGCTTGTCCTTGACCCCGAAGCGCTCGGCGCTGGCCGGGTCGAAGTGGATGTGTCTCTTGGCGATGATAAGGCCCTGGGTCTTCTTGACGGAGCCCTTGGGACCGACAATCTCGAACGCGGCGCTTCCGTCCAGCTGTCCGGACTCCCGGCAGGGCAGTTCCCGAAGGCCCATTCGGAAGGCGTCGCTGGCCATAACCTCGCACTGGGTTTCCTTTCGTTCCGGCCCCAGGATCCGTACGCCCTCGAAGGACCCCTTTGGACCCTTGATGGTCACCGTTTCCTCGCAGGCGAACTGCCCGGGCTGGAGCAGGTCCTTCATCTTGGTCAGCTGATGACCCTTGCCGAACAGGATTTCCACATCCTCCCGGGACATGTGGACATGGCGATTGGATAGGTTGATGAGAACCTTGTTCTCAGGCATAGGAATCCTCCTGGAACGCGATCCGGGTTTCCGCCGGGGCGTACGTGGTTGTTTGTAGTGTCGTTCCAGAGTATACGCGAACGGACGGGAGGTCAAGCTGATTCAAGGGGGACGGACGGGAGGTCAAGCTAATTCAAGGGGGACAGAGCTTGATTCGGGGGACAGAGCTTGATTCGGGGGACAGAGCTTGATTCGGGGGACAGAGCTTGATTCGGGGGACAGAGCTT
>JAAYUR010000305.1 GCA_012517645.1 Treponema sp. | reverse complement strand
GCCCAGGATGCCGGCGGGCAGGCCGATGGTGAACAGCTGTCCGAAAAGAAGGTAGATGACCACGGTATACAGCGCCGAGAACAGGGCGCTTTTTGCCGCGGGCATCCCGAACAGCAGCATGAGGAGGAAGAGGAAGACCAGGGTGGTCGGGAAGAACCCGAGGGGGTTGAAGAGCGCGACGAATCCCGCGGTCAGGACGAAAAATCCCGCCAGGCGAAGCGCGGACGTCCGGGAAGCGGGGAACTTCGGCTCCCCGTTCCCTACGCGCGCCTTCCGGATGCCCGCCAGGATCTGGGCAGTCCCCAGGAGGATCAGGAGGTAGGCCATGATGTTCGGGAAGAACGCCGGCCCCGTAAGGTGCACCCCCTCCTGGCCTTCCGGGAATCCCGGGGTGATGAGGAGTACCGCCGCGGCGACGGCCAGACAGACGAGGCCGACTACATGCTCTCGGTTGATTTTCAAGGAAGGCTCCTGGTTGGTGGGATCGGCCGGGACGCCGGGATACGACGAACGGGCACGGACGGCCTAGGGGCCTGCCGCGCCCGCACGGAGCGGATTCCGGCGATGCGCGGCGGCGGGCCCGCGCATCCGGCCTCGGACGCTTACTTCTTGAGGTATCCGGCTTCGTCCATGACCTTCTCAAGGCCGGCGAATTCCTCGTTCATGAACTTCGTGAACTCCTTGGAGTCCCGCACCCGGATCCCGAACTGGTTCTTGGCCATGAAGTCCTTGAATTCCTGGGAATCGGTGATCTTCTTGAACGCCGCCTCCAGGGTCTTCACCACCGCAGCGGGAGTGCCGTTGGGCACCGCGAAGCCGCGCCAGGTCCCGCCGACCACGTCGATCCCCTGCTCCTTCAGGGTGGGGATCTCCGGGAACATGGGGTTGCGCTTGTCCGCGAAGACGCCGATGGTCCGCACCGCGCCGGCCGCAACCTGGGGGGCGATCTCGGGGTAGCTGCAGAAGACCGCGTCCACGTGGCCGCCCAGGAGCTCGGTGATGGCCGGGGCGGCGCCGCCCTGGGTGGGGATGAACTTCACGGTGCTGGGCTTTATGCCCGCGGCCATGAGCATCCGGACCCGGGGGAGGTCCCAGGCGGAGGCGATGGTGGATCCCGAGGTCAGGAAGGTACCCTCGGGCTTGGACTTGATGGCCGCGATCATGGAGGGAACGTCCTTGTAGGGGGAGTCCGCCTTCACGGACACGGCGGCGGCGTCCTCGTTGAACTGGAAGAGGGGAATCACGCTGGAGGGGGTGATGTCCGCGTAGCCCAGGTACTTGAGGATGACGATCTCGAAGGTGGCGTTCAGGATGGTGTAGCCGTCCGGGGCCGCCAGGGCGCCCGCGACATGGCCCACGGCGCCGCTGCCGCCGGTCTTGTTCACCACGTTCACGGGAACCTTAAGTTCCTTGGAGAGGGCCTCCGCCATGAAGCGGGCGGTGCGGTCCGTGCCGCCGCCGGAAGACCAGGGGCAGACGATGGTGATGGGCTTGGACGGGTACTTTTTCTGGGCGAAGGCGGTGCCGGTCGCCAGAACCATGAGGACCAGGGCGAAAGCTACGAGTCGTTTCATTGGAATCTCCTATGGGAAAAGCCTTAGAATGAAGCGTAGCATCGGATTCCGGGACTGTCAATAAAAAATTTTTTTTCTTTTCTTGCCACTTCAGAGAAAATGAGATAGTATACAATAAAATTTCTTCACGGAGGTTTTCATGGCCACGGATTTCAGCGGGATCATCCCCCCCGTTCTCACCTGCTTCGACAAGGAAGGCAGGGTGGACGAAGGCAGACAACGGGAGATCGTCCGCTATCTCTCCCAGCACGTGCAGGGTTTCTACCCCTGCGGCACCTATGGCTCCGGCCCCCTCATGAGCATCCAGGAACGGAAAAGGGTGGCCGAGATCGTCATCAAGGAAAAAGGCAAGGCCTTCGTGATCGTCCACGTCGGGGCAGCCTGCACCGCCGACGCCGTGGACCTCGCGAAGCACGCGGAGGCGGCGGGGGCGGACGCCGTAGGTGCCATTCCTCCCTATTACTACGCCTACAGCCAGGATCAGCTCCTGGGCTACTACCGGGCGATCATCAAGGCCGTCAAGATCCCGGTCTTCGTCTACAACAACCCCGAACTCTCCCGGAACCCCGTGGCCCCGGACACCCTTCGGACCCTGGCGGACGAGGGACTGGCGGGGGTCAAGGACTCGGACTTCGACATCGTCACCTTCTACAACTTCCTGAACGCCGTCAAGAAACCGGGCTTCAAGTTCATCGTGGGCACCGAGGCTATCGCCGCCGCCTCGCTCGACGCCGGAGCCTGCGGGGTGATTGCGGGAGGAGCCAACGTGTTCCCCGAGCTCCTCGAGGATTTCTACGAAGTCTGGAAGCGAGGAGATCCGCAGG
>JAAYUR010000303.1 GCA_012517645.1 Treponema sp. | reverse complement strand
TTCCGGAGACCGTACGGGACATTCCCCGGTACGGGTACGTGCCCAAGGACGCGGGAACGGAGGTACTGTGCTTAACCCTCGAGACGGCCCTAAAACTCCATCAGGCACGGGAGGAAGTCCGCCGGAGCCGCGACCGCCTGGCCCTGACCCTGAACTCTATCCGGGAGGCGGTGATCGTCACGGATCCGGCGGGCGGGGTCGAGTTGATGAACCCCGCCGCGGAAACTCTGACCGGCTGGCCTATCCGTACGGCCCGAGGCCGTCCACTGGGAAAGGTTCTGCAGATCCTGGATCCCGTCACCCGGATGCCCAAAGGGAACCCAGCGGACCTCACCTTGAAACCGGGCTTCGCCTCGGAAGCCTCGATCCACGCCGTCCTGGTCTCCCGGTGGGGCCGGGAATACCACGTTTCCCTGAGCGCGATCCCCCTGCGGGACGGCGGGGATATGCCGTCCGGTATCCTTGTGACCCTGGCCGATATCAGCGCCTCCATGGCCGTCCAAGAGGCCTTGAAACGGAGCGAGGAGGATCTCCGTTCCTGGATGGACGCCGCACCGGACATCATCACCATCGTGGATTCCGAGTACCGGATCACCTACCTGAACCGGGCGGAAGCCGGATTTTCCAAGGCGGATTTCTACGGGAAATGCCTTACGGACCTGATTCCGGAAGAGTTCCGGGATCGAGTCCGGAGGGCTCTGGATGAGGCCAAGTCGGACGGTACATCGCAGGTGTATACCACAGCCTTCCCGGCCCGGGGGGAGACCCTCTGGTACGAAAACCGCGCCGCCGCCCGATCGGGAAGCGGGGACATCATTATCTTCTCCACGAACATCACGGACCGCAAGCGCGCCGAGACCGCCCTGAGCCACAGCGACCACCTCCGCCAGGAGATCCTGGACAATGTTACGGACGCCTTTTTCTCCCTGGACTCGGATCTACGGGTCACCTATTTCAACGCGGCCGCGGAGGCCGCCCTGGGCCGAACCTCCGCGGAAGTCCTGGGGCGCCCCCTCTTCGACTGCTTTCCCGAGGCCCGGGGCTCGATCTTCGAGGCCAACTATCGCCGGGCCCTGGAAACCCGGGAACCCCTGTCCTTCGAGGCGAGGTTCGAGGTGGAGCCCCTGGACAACTGGTACGACGTTCGAGTCTACCCCAACGAGAACGGCATCTCGGTGTTCTTCCACGTGACCACCGAGCGAAAACGGGCCGAGGAGGAACTGGCCGCCAGCCGGAGCCTCCTGGAAAGCGTCCTCTCGGGAATGACCGAAGCCTTGTACTCGGTGGACGCCCGGACCGGACAGCTTCTCCTGGTCAACGACGCCGTCGAAACCATCTTCGGTCGCCCAAAAGAGGACTTCTACGCGGATCCCGGGCTCTACGCCAAGATGGTCCATCCCGAGGACCGGGCGATCGTGGAACGGAGCGCCCGGGAGATCTTCGAGCGGGAGTCCGGGGAGTGGTTCTACCGGATCGTACGGCCCGACGGAGCGGTGCGCCTCGTCTCGGACAAGGCCCGGGTGGTCAAGGACGCGGCCGGAGTCCCCTTCCGGATCGACTGCGTCTTCCGGGACCTGACGGAAGGCCGGGCTCTTCCGGAACTCTCCAG
>JAAYUR010000021.1 GCA_012517645.1 Treponema sp. | reverse complement strand
TCTCCCCGTACCGCTTCCAAGGCGACTTTGGCCTTGAACTCTTTGTCGTAGTGCTTTCGCATGGCTTTACTCTACGCCTCCTTTATCCCATCTCTCAAGGAGGCGATCCACACCTTATTCCCTTCGCTTCCTTGGTCTTTCAACCTGGGCTCAGTATAGTACCTGGGCGCGCGGAAGCACGGCTTCCGGGGCTCCGAGGCGTCGGGGACCCCCAAGGAGATCCTCAAGGCCTTCCTGGAATCCTTCTGGGCCCTTTTGGCCCCGGTCATCATCCTGGGCTCCATCTACGCGGGAATCGCGACCCCCACCGAATCCGCCATCATGGGGGTCTTCTACGCCCTCTTCGTGGGCCTGTTCATCTACAAGACCATAAACCTGGACGTCCTCATGAAGGCCCTGACCGACACGGTGCAGGGATCCGCGGTGGTGATGTTCGTGGTGTCCATGGCGGGGATCTTCACCTGGGCGGCCTCCACCCTGGGGGTGATCGACGCGGCGGCCAACCTAGTGTCCAGCCTCACGAAGAATCCCCTGGTCTTCGTGATGCTCTGCAACGTGGTGATCCTGATAGCCGGGATGTTCCTTGACGCCATCTCCATCACCTATGTATTCATGCCCATCATCCTTCCGGCCCTGCTGGCTCTGGGCATCGACCCCCTGTACTTCGGGATCGTCTTCGTGGTGGCCCTGGCCATCGGACAGATCACCCCGCCCGTGGCGGTCAACCTCTATGTGACGGCCAACCTGATCGGCAGCAACATCGACGACCGGATGGTTAAGTTCGTCCTCCCCATGGTGCTGTCCGCGATCCTGGCCCTGATCTTCCTGATCCTGATCCCCCAGATATCCCTGTGGCTGCCCTTGGCCTCGGGGCTGTACACACCGTAACGGGCTTCCCCAAAAACGCGACGGCCGGTCCCTGGGGACCGGCCGTTTTTTTCCGGATTCCGGAAAAATCCGTATCTAGGTACTCGTTAGAGTTCGTACCGTTTCATTTTCCGGTACAGGGTGTTCCGGCTGATGCCCAGGAGCTTGGCGCAGGAGGAGATGTTCCCCTCGCAGACCCGAAGGGCCCGCCGGATCTCGTCCCGCTCAACCCGGTCGAGGTTCACAATTTCCTGGTCCCGGCAGGCCTCGGGCGGGAGCCGGGGTGAGCACTCCATGGCCGCGATATGGGGCGGCAGGTCCGCGGAGGTGATTCTGTGGCCCTTGGCCACGATCATGGCCCGCTCGATCACGTTCTCAAGCTCCCGGACGTTGCAGGGCCAAGGATACCCTTGGAAGAGCCGCAGGACCTCGGGCTCGATCTCGTAGACCGGCTTGCCGTAGTATGCCGCGCTTTTCTGCGCGAAGTGGGCGGCCAGGAGGGGGATGTCCCCGGGCCGTTCCCGGAGGCTGGGAAAGTGGATGTTCACAACATTCAGCCGGTAGTATAGGTCCTCCCGGAACGCGTTGTTCCGGATCTCCGCAAGGAGGTTCTTGTTGGTCGCTGCGATGACCCGGGTGTCCACGGTGATGCTTTTATTGCCCCCGATCCGGGAGAAGGTGCGGTCCTGGAGCACCCGCAGGAGCTTGGCCTGCATATCCAGGGGAAGCTCCCCGATCTCGTCCAGGAAGAGGGTTCCCATGTTGGCCTGCTCGAACTTGCCCGCGAAGCCCTCCTTCCGGGCTCCCGTGAAGGAACCGGACTCGTAGCCGAACAGCTCGCTTTCGACCAGGGACCGGGGCAGGGCCGCGCAGTTCACGATGATGAGGGGGCCCGCGCTTCGGTCGCTGGCGTGGTGGATGGCGTGGGCGAACATCTCCTTGCCGGTGCCGCTCTCCCCCTCGATCAGGACGTTGGCCCGGCTCTGGGCCGCCATCCGGGAGAGGTTGACCGCCTCCAGGAAAGCGGGATCCTCCCCGACGATGTCCTGGAAGGTGAACTTGGCCTTGGCCCCGGTCATCCGGGCGATCATCGTATGGACTTTTTCGACCTGCCGGAAGGTATCGATGACCCCGACCATGTTTCCCGCCTTGTCATGCAGGATCACGGCGGACTTGATGAAATGGAGCTGGCCCCTGCTTGGGCTGTGGATGATGAACTCTTTTTCGATGTAGCCCTTGCCGCTCTCCAGGACTTCCAGGATCACGGGTCGGAAGTCCACGATGTCGGAGACGTTCTTTCCGATCACCGCCTCCTGGTTCAGTCCCAGGATCCGAGCGCCTTCCTGGTTCATGTACAGCACCGTGCCGTTCTTGTCCAGGATGATGATGCCGTCGGAGATCGAATCGATGATGGTCTTCATGATGGTGGCGGGAGCGCTCCGGAACAGGTCCGTTCCGTCCACCTCGAAATCCACGTCTACGACTCGGCTGGTGTGTGTCCACTGTACCATTGCTGATGCTCCATTTCGAAACAGTAAACCGCAGTATAGTGCAACATTCTGGAACAGGCAACTCGAACCAAGCGTCGCCGACCTATGCTAAGTCTATTCGATAATGGTAAATAAAAATATACAGAAACTTCATAATCGGCACGGTTGTTGCATTCTCCCTCTCCAGGAGGAGCGAAATGCCGTCAAGGATAAAAGAATTCCCGAACCGGTTCGCGGAGCTTCCGGCCTCGGAGAGGATCGGACTCCTGCGGACCATGGTTCGGATACGAGCCTTCGAGACCCGGGCGGAACTGCTGTTCATGAACAAGAAGATCCCCGGGTTCGTGCACCTGTACATCGGGGAGGAGGCCATCGCCGCCGGAGTCATGGCCAACCTTCGCAAGAACGACTGGATCACGTCCACCCATCGCGGCCACGGCCACGTCCTGGCCAAGGGGGCGGATACCCGGCGCATGATGGCGGAACTCTTCGGCAAGAAGACCGGGTTCTGCAAGGGCAAGGGCGGATCCATGCACATCGCCGACTTCTCGGTCGGGATGTTGGGGGCCAACGGCGTGGTGGGCGGCGGCTATAACATCGCCGTCGGTGCGGGCATCTCCGCCCAGATCAAGAAGACCGACCAGGTGGCGGTCTGTTTCTTCGGCGACGGGGCTTCCAACCGGGGCACCTTCCACGAGGCCCTGAACCTGGCCTCCATCTGGAAGCTCCCGGTCCTCTTCGTCAACGAGAACAACCAGTACGCCTCCACCACCCCTACGGGGTACCACCTCTCCTCCGCCCGGGTGGCGGACCGGGCCAAGGGCTACGGGATCGAGGGCTATACGGTGGACGGCAACAACGTCGTGGAGGTCTACGACGCCGCCGCCGCTCTCATCGACAACGCCCGGAAGGGCAAGGGACCCGCCATCCTGGAATGCCTGACCTATCGGGTGAAGGGCCACTATGTAGGGGACCCCGAAAAGTACCGAACCCGGGAGGAGGTCCAGGCCCAGCAGAGGGACAACGACCCGATCGAACGCTACTTCGCCTTCCTGGCCGGCAAGAAGGAGATCGACGAGTCCGTCCTCTCGAACCTGAGGGCCGAGGCGGAGCGGGAAATCGACGAGGCCGTGGCCTTCGCGGAATCCAGCCCCCTGCCGGATCCCGAGGACGCGATGGACGACCTATTCTCCTTCTCTCCCAGCGAATTCCCGGAGGCAGTGCGATGAGAACCATTTCGTTCAGCGACGCGACCTTGGAGGCCATGAAAGAGGAGATGCGCCGGGACCCCACGGTCTTCGTGTACGGCGAGGACATAGTCCGGCAAGGCGGGATCTTCGGCCAGTTCAAGGGCCTGCCCGAGGAGTTCGGGGACCGGGTCCGGGACGTCCCCATAAGCGAGACCGCCATCATCGGCGCGGCTTTGGGCGCTGCCCTCACCGGGACCCGGCCCGTGGCGGACATGCACTTCGCGGACTTCATCTCCGTAGCCTACGACGAGCTTGTCAACCAGATCGCCAAGAACCGCTACATGTTCGGCGGCCAGGCCAACATCCCCCTGGTTGTCCGCGCCCCCGACGGGATCATCAACCAGGCCGCGGCCCAGCACAGCCAATCCGTGGAGGGATGGCTCATGAACGTGCCCGGCCTCATCCTGGTGGCGCCCTCCAGCCCGGCCACCGCCAAGGGCCTCCTCAAGTCCGCCATCCGGCAGAACGACCCGGTCACCTTCTTCGAGCACAAGGTCCTCTACCCGCAGAAGGGACCCGTGCCCGAGGGCGAGTACCTTATCCCCCTGGGCAAGGCGGAGATACGCCGCCCGGGCACGGACGTCACCATCGTCACCTACTCCCTTATGGTCCAGAAGTGCGAGGAAGCCGCCAAGTCCCTGGAAGCCAAGGGAGTCTCCGCGGAGATCATCGACCTCCTGACCCTGAAGCCCATGGACACCGCGACGATCCTGGAATCCGTGCGGAAGACCCACCGCTGCGTGGTGGTGCACGAGGCTGTCGTGAACGGCGGACTCGGGGCGGAGATCGCGGCCCGGGTCCAAGCCGAGGCCTTCTACCACCTGGACGCCCCGGTGCTTCGGGTCGGGGCCAAGGACGTGCCCATCCCCTTCAGCCCGCCCCTGGAGAAGTACGTGGCCGCGAACCAGTCCGATATCGAGCGGGCTGTCCTGCGTTGCCTCCATAGGGAGGCGTAGCATGGCCGTCTCGGTGCTCATGCCCCAGTTGGGGCTGACCATGACGGAG
Source organism: Treponema sp. (assembly GCA_012517645.1). Lineage (GTDB taxonomy): Bacteria > Spirochaetota > Spirochaetia > Treponematales > UBA12059 > JAAYUR01. Next base: position 2,317 of record JAAYUR010000021.1, on the reverse strand, counting down.
GGGCTCCTCACAGAATGGTCCAAGCAGGAGGGGGACACGGTCCGCAAGGGCGACCTCCTCTTCAGCGTGGAGAACGACAAGGCCGTCCTGCCCGTGGAAGCCCAGGCGGACGGGGTTCTCGCGAACATAAGCGCCCGGGCCGGGGACGTGGTCCCCGTGGGTACCCGGGTGGCCCTTATTCTGGCCGCGGGAGAGGCCGCCCCGACGGCGGCCCCGACGGACGGCGCCCGGCCGGCCGCGGGTCCGGCCGCTCAGACCGGCAACCCGACGGCCGCTCCCACCCTGGCGGCGACGCTTCCTGCGGCAGCCCCGGCGGCGCCGTATACCGAGCCTCCATCCCGGGCAACCGCGTCGGCGGGTACGGCCCGGGCTTCGGAGGGCTTCGTACTCGCCTCACCCCGGGCGCGTCGGCTGGCCGAGGCGGCAGGGCTGGACCTGGGCAGGATCCCGGGCACGGGCCCCGGCGGGGCCGTGGTGGAGCGGGACCTGCCGGCCTACTCCAGGGCCGCGGACCCGGGGGCCGGCGTCGTTTCGGCCGCATCCCGTCCCGCGGCCGCGCCGGAGCCTGCCGCGGACCTCCCGTCGGCCGCCGTCCCGCAGCCGGCCGGAACCCCGGCTTCCGCGAGCCCCGGGGACTCCGAGCTGGTCACCCTTTCCCGGGTCGGCCAGGTCGGCGCCGAACGCATGGCCAAGAGTTGGGCCGAGATCCCCCAGTTCACCCTGTACGCGGAAGCCTGCGCCTCGGAACTCCTGCGCATCCACGCCCGGGGCAAGGAGGCGGGAACCCCGGCATCGGTCACGGTGCTGTTGGCGGGACTCCTGGCCCGGGCTCTCCGGGACTTCCCCCGGCTCAACGCCACCTGGGAAGGGAACGGCCGGGTCCGGACCTACCGGTCCGTGAACGTGGGGGTGGCCGTGGACGGGCCCGACGGCTTGGTGGTGCCGGTCCTCCGGGACTGCGGGACCAGGGGCTTTTCCGAGCTTGCCCGGGAACTTGCCGGGCTCGCGGAGCGGGCCAAGGCCCGGACCCTCTCCTCGGAGGACCTGTCGGGGGGGACGGTGACCCTCTCCAACCTCGGAATGTTCGGGATCAAGCGCTTCCGGGCCATCGTGAACCCGCCCCAGACGGCCATCCTGGCCGCGGGGGCCGTGGAGCGAAAGCCCGTGGAGACCGAGGACGGGGACATCCGCTTCCTGCCCTACCTGGAGATCTCCGTCACCGCGGACCACCGCGCCGTGGACGGGGCCTACGCGGCCCGCTTCCTGGCCCGGTACAAGGAACTGATCGAGGATCCCCAGTTCGCCCTGTTCTGAACGCTCCCGTTGACGCGCCGAGGCCCCGGGTCGAACCCGGGGCCTCGGTTTTTCCGCGTCCTCCGAGGTCAATTCCCGGATTCCCGGTACTCCTCCTCCAGGGACTCCACGAGCCGGCTCACCGGGACTATCTCCTCCACCCTCGGGGCGTTGGCGCCTGCGAAGGCGAAACCCTTGTCCAGCCTGCCTTTCTGGGCGTTCAGCAGGGCCAGGGAGATACAGTACGGAGCCTTATCCGGATCGCAGGTGACGATGCAGTGGTAGGGGCAGGAGTACGGAGCCTTCCTGCCCATCTCGACATCCTCCAGGAATTTGTTTCTCACCGCCCGGCCCGGCATGCCCACGGGGCTGGCGATGATCTGGAGGTCGCCCTCCGCCGCGGCCACGTAGCTTTCCTTGAAGGCCCGATCCGCGTCGCACTCGTCGGTGGCCACAAAGCGCGTGGCCATCTGGACCCCCGCGGCCCCGAGTTCAAGCATCTCCCGGATATCCTTGCCCGTGTAGACCCCTCCCCCGGCGATGACGGGAATCGGAGAATCACCGCCCGAAAAGGGAGCCAGGGCCTCGATCACCTCGGGAACCAGGGCCTCCAGGGCGTACTTCGGATCCTCCAGCTGTTCGCGCTTGAACCCGAGGTGTCCGCCCGCCCGGGGCCCCTCCACCACGAAAGCGTCCGGCCGGTACCCGTACTTGTCCAGCCAGCGCTTGGCGGTCAGAGCCGCGGCCCGGCCGGAGGATACGATCGGCACGAGCTTCGTACGGACACCTTCCTTGAGGAATTCCGGCAGGTTGACGGGGAGCCCCGCGCCGGAAAAGACGACGTCGATGCCTTCCTCGATCGCGGTCCGGACCATGTCCGCGAAGTTGCTCAGGGCGACCATGATGTTGACCCCCAGGATGCCCTTGGTGAGCTCCCGAGCCCGGCGGATCTCCCGGCGCAGGGCCCGGATGTTGGCACCCAGGAAGTCCGCGAAGCCGTCGGGCTCCAAAAGGCCGATGCCCG
>JAAYUR010000124.1 GCA_012517645.1 Treponema sp. | reverse complement strand
GCGGCGGCGGTGGCGGGACTCGTCGGGGGAGACGCCTCTCGTCGGCTACAGGTGCTGGAAAGCCTGAAGCCGGAGCAACTTCCCGAGGTCCGAAGACTCCTGGCCTCCGGGTACTGCGAGGTCCGCCTGGCGGAGGGTGTGGAAAACCTATATATCGAGGCAGAAGCCTTCGCGGGAAGCGACCGCGCCCTTGTCCGCATCGAGGGTTCCCACACGAACATCACCCGCGCGTCCCGGAACGGGCATCCCGTGGAAGCCGCCGAGGGCGCCTCGTCCGTTAGCGCCGAGGGCACTCAAAAAACGGTTTCGGCCCGGACCAGCGGCGGCGACGCAGGGACGGCCTGCCATGTAGAGGGGGGAGCCTTGGCCGCGGGCGCCGGCTTGCTCAACATACGGGACATCCTGGAATACGCCCGGACCGCCGATATGGGGGACGTGGAGAAAACGCTGTCCGACCAGATCGAGATGAACCGCGCCATTTCCGAGGAGGGCCTGGCGAACCCCTGGGGCGCCCAGGTCGGAAGGACCCTGCTCAAGACCCGGGGGGACGACCTTCGCACCCGGGCCGCGGCCCGACCCGCGGCGGGAAGCGACGCCCGAATGAGCGGGTGCTCCCTGCCGGTGGTGATCAATTCCGGCAGCGGAAACCAGGGAATGACCGTAAGCCTTCCCGTGATCGAGTACGCCCGGGAACTGGGTCTTCCCCGGGATCGTCTTATCCGGGCCCTGGCCCTGTCCAACCTGGTGGCTATCCGGCAGAAGGTCCTGATCGGAAAGTTGTCCGCCTACTGCGGGGCCGTCAGCGCCGCCTGCGGAAGCGGGGCCGGCATCGCCTTCCTCCGGGGCGGCGGCTACCGGGAAATCTCCGACACCATCGCGAACACCCTAGGGAATGTCGGGGGCATCGTCTGCGACGGGGCCAAACCTTCCTGCGCGGCCAAGATCGCCTCCGCCGTGGAAGCCGCGATCCTGGCCCAGGACCTGGCCTTCGAGGGCAGGGCCTTCGGGGACGGCGAGGGACTCGTTTCATCCGACGTGGAGCGGACCATCGAGAACGTCGGAACCCTGGGGCGCGAGGGCATGCGGGAGACGGACCAGGTGATCCTCCGCATCATGACCTCGGACTGAAGCGCAGCTCCCGCTTGCGGGAACCGGATCGATACGCTAAGCTTTTTTCATGGCCAACCCCTTGGACTGGAAGGAACTGAGATCCGGCAAGATCGCGGATTGCCGGATCTTCGACGTCTCCTCCAGCGACCGGGCCTGCCCGGACGGCAAGCGGGGCACCTTTTTCCTGGTGAACGCCCCGGACTGGGCGGGGGTCATACCCGTGGTCGATACCGCCGAAGGCCGGAAGTTCGTGATGATCCGCCAGTTCCGGCACGGCACCGGGCGGCTGTCCGTGGAGTTTCCCGGAGGCATCGTGGACGAGGACGAGGACCCCGCCCAGGCCGTCGCACGGGAGCTCCTGGAGGAAACCGGGTACCGGGCGGATCTTGTCGTGCCCCTGGGCCTTCTATCCCCCAACCCCGCCTTCATGACGAACACCTTCCACGCCTTCATAGCCGAAGGCTGCGTCCTCGAACGACCCCAGGCCCTGGACGAGCACGAGGAAATCGAAGTCCTCCTGGTTCCCGAGCGGGAGGCCATCGATCTGGTGGGCGCCGAGGATTACGGCCACGCCCTCATGACCGCCACCCTATTCCTATACATGCGATACCGCGGCTTCTGCCCCTGACGGAGGACCTCGTGAACATTGAAATCGCGGAACCCATGGATCTCCTGGATTCCTCCGGCCGTATCGTCAAGGAAGGCTGGGCACGAAAACCCTACTGGCGCTACGACCGCTCCAGGATCATGGCGCCCTGGTGGCGGATCAAGGAGTGGGACTATTACTCGATCCTTTCCCCGGATCGGGGCTTCGGGATCACCCTGACCCTCTCCGACCTGGGGTATGCGGGGCTCTGCGCGGTCTGTTTCCTGGACCTCGAGGCATCCTATGTCCACCAGGTCGACACCCTCTCGATTCTCCCCATGGGACGCACCGGACTGGGATCCGACAGCGACGCCGGGCACGTAGCCTTCGCGGATTCCAAGCTGGCCCTGGACTTCGAGTACCGCCCGGGAGAGCGGATCCTGACCTTCGCGGCCCCGGGAATCCGGAACGCCGCGGGGGACGAAGGCCTTTCGGGAAGCGTGACCCTTGCCCAACCCGGGAACCTGGAAAGCATGAACATCGCCACCTCCTGGTCGGAGAACCGCAGGGCCTTCTACTACAACCGCAAGGTCAACTGCATGCCCGCCTCGGGTTGGTTCACCATTGGGAACCGCAGGTACGAGTTCGATCCCGCCCGGGACTTCGGGGCCCTGGATTGGGGCCGGGGTCGCTGGACCTACCGCAACCGGTGGTACTGGAGTTCCGCCTCCGGATACGTCCAGGGGCGCCCCTTCGGCTGGAACATCGGGTACGGTTTTTCGGACCGGACCCCCGCCAGCGAGAACGCCCTGATCCTGGACGGACGGATCCACAAGCTGGAACAGGTGGAGTTCCGGATCGACACCTCGGATTACTTGAAGCCCTGGCGATTCACCAGCTCCGACGGCCGCTTCGAGATGGACTTCGCGCCCCGGGTGGATCGATTCTCGGAGACCAACCTGGCGGTCATACGGTCCGTACAGCACCAGGTCTTCGGGTACTTCACGGGCACCGCCGTCCTGGACGACGGCAACCAGGTACGGGTCGAGGGCTTCCCGGGTTTCGCGGAGGACGTCCTGAATTTCTGGTAGCTCGTATGACCGGCTTCGCCGGTCATACGGCGCCGAAGCAAGCTTCGGCGATCCTCAGAAAAAGGCTTCGCCGGTCATACGGCGCCGAAGTCCTGTCGACTCAGGCGAACTTATAGCCGAACTTCCGGAGCATGGCTTTGCGGTCCGCCTTGTCGGAATCCCCTTCCACGCCCTTGGGAGAATAGCCGTCGACGACCCCGACGATCCCCGCGCCCTGGGGGGTGCGGGCGACCAATACCTGTAGGGGGTTGCCGGTGGCGCAGAAGATCCTGCAGACCTCCGGGCAGGACTTGATCCGGTCCAGGGCGTGGATGGGAAAGGTCCCCGGACCCAGCACGACATAGAAAGTGTGGCCCGCACCGACGGCCTTGGCGCAGGCCGCCGCGGTCTCAATCAGGGCGGGATCGTTCCCTTCGGTCCGGACCAGGCAGGGCCCCGAGGCCTCGTTGAAGGCCAAGCCCCATTTCGCGCCCGGAACCGCGGCCAGGATCTCCCCGAGATCCTCCACGGTCTTGATGAAGTGGGACTGTCCCAGGATGATGTTGTTCTTCCCCTCCCCGTACTCCAGGGAGATCGCTTCGATGCTCGCGTTCATTCGGAATCCTCCGCTCCGATCAGGGTCAACGCCCTATCCTCGGTCTTGAACGATGATATGGCCTTTTCCAGGCGCACGGATTCCTCCGAGAGGGAGGCGGCCGAGGCCGCTAGCTCCTCCGCGGCTGCGGCGTTCTGCTGGACCACCTCGTCCAGGGCCAGCACCGCCTTGGAGATCTGGTCCGTGCCGATCTCCTGCTCCCGGCTGGCCGCGCCGATCTCCTCCACCAGGGTCGAAGTGCGGCGGATGGCCGGCACCAGCCGTCCCAGGGATCCCAGGGCCCGGTCCGACTGCTTCTGGGTATCCGCGGAGATCCCCCGGATCTCCTCCGCCGCCTTGCCGCTCCTCTCCGCCAGCTTCCGGACCTCCCCGGCCACGACCGCGAAGCCCTTGCCGCTCTCCCCGGCCCGGGCGGCTTCGATGGCCGCGTTCAGGGCCAGGAGATTCGTCTGCCGGGCGATCTCCTCGATCACCCCGATCCGATCCGCGATGGACCGAAGGGCTTCCGCGGCTCCCCGGAAGGAGTCCTCGCTCTCCGCGGCCTCCCGGGCCGCTTCCGAAGCGATGACCGCGGTTTCCCGGGCGTTCTCCGCGTTGCGCCGGGCGGTGGCGGAGAGCTCCTCCACGGAGGCGGAAACCTCCTCGGCCCCGGCCGCCTGGCGGCTGGCCCCGTCGGAGATGCCGGTCGCGGCTTCCCGGAACTGCTCGCTTCCCTGGGCCACCCTGCGGGAGGCCTGGGCGGCCTGGCCGATCAGCCGGGACAGGTCGTCCCGCATGGACGACAAACCCGGACGATCCGTCCCGCCTCGTCCGGCCGGGCTAGGAAGCTTGGGTCGAAGTCCCCGGTCAGGTCCCCCTCGGAAATGCGTCGCACCCGCTCCACCGCGTAGGAAAGAGGAGCGGAGATGCGCCGCCCGACCACGACGGCCAGGAGCACCATAACCGCGGCCAAGAAGGCGGCCAGGGGCACCAGGGCTCCCACGGCGGCCCGGAGCCGGGCGTCCGCCTCCGTCCGCTTCTGGGCCACGACCTTTTCTATGTCGTCGATATAGTTGCCGGTGCCCACGACCCAGTTGAACGAAGGCGCCAATTTACTGTAGCCCCGCTTGGGGTGGGCCTCCGTTTCCCCGGGCCGGGGGAACCAATAGTCCGTGTATCCCCCGCCCGCCAAGGCCGCCCCGATGATAGCTTTCACCAGCTCGAATCCCTTGGCGTCCTTCAGGTTCATCCGGTTCGTGCCCTCCGAGGCGTTCCCCAGCAGGACCTTGTTCACGCCCTCCGTCGTATCCGCCCAGAAATACCCGTCCTTGCCGTATCGGAGATCCCGCAGCAGATCCCGGGCCAGCCGTTCCGCGGCCTCGGGACCGAGTTCCCCGGAGGTCCGCATCTTGCCGATACGCTCCACCAGGGAGACCGCGCTCTCCACCTGGGACTTGATGAGGCGGTCGTAGTCCTCCCGCAGGGTCGCTTCCAGGGCCGAAATCTGGGCGTTCGAGGCCGAGACGAACAGGTACCCGAACACGGCCGAGAGTCCGATCGTGACGATGAGAGCCGCTCCCGCGGCCAGAGCTATGATCTTCGCGGTTATGGATTTCATCCTTGTCTCCTTAGAGGCTTTCCGCCGGCGGCCGACCCACGGGGGCGGCGTATAGGGCGAAGCGGTCCTTTCCGTCCACCCCCAGGTAGGCGTCCAGCTTATCCTGGTCGTAGGCTCCGATCGCGCAGGTGCCCGCCCCGATCGCCTCGCAGGCAAGGTAGAGGTTCTGGCAGGCGTGCCCCGCGTCCAGGGCTACGATCTTGTGGGACACCGGGCCGTACCGCCACTCGGTCCTGTAGGGCACGGCGGCCCAGACGAAGACGGCCGCGGGGTTCCAGTCCTGGCCGCAGAGGGCCTCCCCCAGGGCGCGGGAATCGTCTCCCGCCCGCACCCGGGCCAGGGCATGCTCCACCGGAAGGTACCGGTACAGCCCCGGATCGATCCCCTCGACCCGGGCTACGAAGGCGAAGAGGTCGAAGGGGTGCCGGGCTCCTCCGGAGGGGTAGGTCCGGAAGGAAAACTTGGGCCTGTGGTCCTTTATCCCCGCGGCGGCCCAACAAAGGAAGGAAAACTCCTCCCGGGTCAAGGCTTCCGGGGTGTACTTCCGGCGGCTCTTCCGGGTCCGCAGGAGCTCCAGGAGACTCCCCCCCCGGGGCTTGAACTCCGAGGCCGGGATCAGGGGCAAAACGGCTTCCCCCTCCTTCGGCCCTTCCTCCTGAGCCGGGGCGGGCACGCCCAGGGACTGGTCGGATTTCCAGGGATCGTCGATCAAGGTCCAGTTGGACTTCAGCAGTCTCCGCCCCGCTTCATAGGATTCGCTCATCCCTTCACTCCTTTGATCGTTCGAAGGTTACACCGACCGCGTCGCGTGTCGCGATCGTCCTCGTCTTATCGGAAGGATCGGGCCGAACTCACGGCCTTGTCCCAGCCGGACAGGAGGCGGTTCCGGGTTGCCTCGGCCATCTCGGGCCGGAACTCCCGCCGCTTTCTCCAGTTGCGCTCCACTTCCTTGGTGTCCGCCCAGTATCCCGTCTTGAGGCCCGCCAGGTACGCTGCCCCCAGGGCGGTCACCTCGTTCACCTCCGGAAGGATCACCGGGCGGTCCAGGACGTCCGCCTGGAACTGCATCAGGAAGGAGTTGGCCGCCGCCCCACCGTCCGCTTTGATATACGGAAGGGCGGATCCGAAGTCGTTCTCCATGGACACGAGGAGATCCCGGGACTGGTACGCCACGGATTCCAGGGCCGCACGGACCAGGCGTGCCCGGTTGGTCCCCCGGGTTATGCCCACGATGGTGCCCCGGACTTCGGGATCCCAGTAGGGCGCCCCCATACCCACGAAGGCGGGGACGATGTATACCCCTCCCGTGTCCGGAACCGACCGGGCCAGGGCCTCGCTCTCGGCGGCGTCGGAGATCAGGCCCAGTTCGTCCCGAAGCCACTGGATCACCGCCCCTGCGATGAAGACCGAGCCCTCCAGAGCGTAGGTGAAGCCCTTGCCGAGGTCCCAGGCCACGGTGGTCAGGAGGTTGTGCTTGGAGGCCACCGGCTGGGGACCCGTGTTCATAAGGGTGAAGCACCCCGTTCCGTAGGTGTTCTTGGCTGAACCCGGCTCGAAGCAAGCGTGTCCGAAGAGGGCGGCCTGCTGGTCCCCCGCGCATCCCGTGACGGGTATCTCCCGGCCGAAGAGCCCGCTCTTCGTGCGGCCGAACTCCGCGGAACTCGGGAGAACCTCGGGCAGGATGGAAGCCGGGATCTTGAGCTCCCGAATGAGATCTTCGTCCCAGCGTCCGGTCCGGATGTTGAAGAGAAGGGTTCGGCTGGCGTTCGTGGCGTCCGTGGCGTGCCGCCCGGTCAGGTTGTAGATGAGCCAGGAATCCACGGTGCCGAAGGCCAGCTCGCCCCGCTCCGCCCGGGTCCGAAGCCCGGGGATCTCGTCGAACATCCAGACCAGCTTGGTGCCGGAGAAGTAGGGATCCAGGACCAGGCCCGTCCGTTCCCGGACCGTCGGGGCCAGGCCCCGGGCGGCAAGCTCCCGGCAGATCTCGGCGGAGCGGCGGCATTGCCAAACGATGGCGTTGTACACCGGTTTGCCCGTCGCCCGTTCCCAGACCAGGGTGGTCTCCCGCTGGTTCGTGATTCCGACGGCTTCGATTTGGTCCGGGCTCACCTGGGACGCCGCCAAGGCTCCCCGGGCGGCCTGGTACTGGGTGTCCCAGATAGCCGCCGGGTCGTGTTCCACCCAACCGGGTTTCGGGTAGATCTGGGGAAAGGGTATCTGCTTGACTCCGATGATGTTCCCGCCCCGGTTGAAGACGATGGCGCGGGAACTGGTCGTTCCCTGGTCCAGGGCCAGGATGTAGGTTTCGCTTCGGCTCATACTCGACTCCGGCGGGAAGGATTGTTGCGGGCGCGGCGTCTCCGACGAGCGTGGGCGGCCGTAAACGCCGCGTCCCTCGTCAGTATACGAGAATCCGTCCGGTTTGTAAAAACCAAGCTGCCCCCGAATTCCGCCCTCCCCTCATGATTCTTTATTCTCCCTTTACTTTCTCTGTGTCTCTGTGTCTCTGTGGTTCAATTTGTAGGTTATCCCATACGGGCCTTGCCGCGCTGCCGCGATTCCGCGATAATCATACCTGCGCCGCAAGCCCGTCGGGCCCGGGGCGCACCGCCGATTTGCTCCATATTGCGGGCGGTCAATAAATCCACGCTAAAAAGGAGGCCCGCCGTGGCTTCGACCCGCCGTCATCCGAACCCGCGATGCACCTCCCGCCTCAAGCGTTCCGGTTCCTGAAGGAGACATCCATGCGCGACAAGACCTACCTGTTCACCTCCGAATCCGTCGGGGAAGGCCACCCCGACAAGCTCTGCGACCAGATCTCGGACGCCGTCCTGGACGCCTGCCTGACCGAAGACCCCGAAAGCCACGTGGCCTGCGAGTGCTTCGCGACGACCGGAATGGTCCTGGTGGGAGGCGAGATAACCACGGATACCTACGTGAACATCCAGGACCTTGTCCGGGAGGTGGTGAGGGAAATCGGCTACACCAATCCGGACTACGGGCTCGATTACGAGTCCATGGCCATCCTGAACACCATCCATGACCAGTCCCCGGACATAGACCAGGGTGTCGACGGCCGAGGGCTCAAGGAGTACGAGGGCCAGCAGGGCGCCGGGGACCAGGGGATGATGTTCGGCTTCGCCTGCCGGGAGACCCCGGAACTGATGCCCGCCCCGATCATGTACGCCCACCGCATCCTGGAGCGGGCCGCGCGTCTGCGAAAAGCCAAGGAGATCCCCTGGCTCCGACCCGACGCAAAAAGCCAGGTGACCCTGCAGTACGAAGGCCACAGACCCGTGCGGGCGGACGCCGTGGTGGTCAGCCACCAGCACGATCCCGATATCGATTACAAGACCATCCGGGAGACGGTGATCGAGGAGATCGTGAAACCTGTATTGGATCCCACGGGATTACTCGATGGTAATACAAAGTATTACGTCAATCCCACCGGCCGCTTCGTGATCGGCGGTCCTATGGGGGATACGGGCCTGACGGGGCGCAAGATCATCGTGGACACCTACGGCGGCATGGGACGCCACGGGGGCGGAGCCTTTGCGGGGAAAGACCCTTCCAAGGTCGACCGATCCGCGGCGTACATGGCCCGGTACGTGGCCAAGAACGTGGTGGCCGCGGGACTGGCGGAGCGCTGCGAGGTCCAGCTGGCCTACGCGATCGGGGTACCCTTCCCGGTCTCCGTCATGGTGGACACCTTAGACACCGGTAAGGCGGCGGAGCATGAAATCTCCGCGGCGATCCGAAAGGTCTTCGACCTGTCCCCGGCCGGAATCATCCGTACCCTGGATCTCAAGAAGCCGATCTACAAAAGAACCGCCTCCTACGGCCACTTCGGCAGAGACGGGTTCGCCTGGGAAAAGACGGACAAGGTCGAGGAGCTCAAGAGGGCGCTTTAAGGTTTATGGAGTCAACCACGGAGCACACGGAGAGCACGGAGAAAGAGACCCTGGAATCATAGCTCCGACAGGATGCACAAGATGAGAGCGGAAGAACCGATCCATTCTTGCTTTCCTTTTCTTGTCCATCTTTTTTTGTCTTGTCCATCTTTTTGGTGCGATGGTTCCGGTCTTCCCTCCTATCAGTGTGCTCCGTGATCTCTGTGGTTTATTCCGAGAATCGTCTATTCCCATCGTTTGGGATGGGGTCCTGAGGGGGCGGAGGGATGGCTGTACTATCCTATTCCCTGGCTCGCTTTCTCGAAATCCTACGGAAATACCCGCCTGAGCGTGTGCAGGCGCGCCTCCTGTGCGCGTCGGATCGGGACCTGGCCGCTCTCCTCTCCACGATGGAACCCGCCGACCGGGAATTCGTGCTTTCTAGGATCGGCCCGGCCAAGCGGATCCGGGTGGAGGAAGGGATAGAACGGATGCGCTTCGTGCGCATGGCTCCCGGCCAGGCGGATCGGATCGCCGCTCATCTGGCCGACCATATCGAGAGCGAGGCTCCCCTGGGACCGGCTTCCTCCCACTTCCGGCCGCACAGGCCGGCGGGAGAACGGGATTGAGTCCGGAGCCCGAAGGCGTTGTCGACGCGTCCGTCGGCG
>JAAYUR010000283.1 GCA_012517645.1 Treponema sp. | reverse complement strand
CGGGAACAAGGGTCCGTTCAGGGCCGCGTTGCGTCCGGATTTCGCCCGCCCGGGAAGCGGTCCCTGGGTAGTGGTACGAAGCTTGTCAAGAGAGCACCGGGAGCAATAGGACCGTATCCGGACCGGAGGACGGGGGCAAACGTCTTCGGTACGGGTATGCCAAGCTTCGTACCACTAGGCGGTCCCGCAAAATCCTAGCCTAATTCTTTTAGGAGCTTCGCGTCCGACCCGCCGGCCGCCATGATGGCCTCGTACGCGAGGCTGGCGGCCTTCTGCTCGGCCTCCTTCTTGTTCTTGCCTTCCGCCGGGCCGTACTCCTTGTCCTCGATGACGCAGCTTATCCAGAACGTGCGATCGTGGTCCGGACCGGACCTGCGCACCACCGAATACTTTGGGTAGGACCGGTACTGCTTTTGAACGAACTCCTGGACGATGGTCTTGTAGTCTTTCTTGTGCCGATTGCTCAGGACCTTGTCCACCTCGGGAGCCAGGAGCTTCAGGATGAAGGCGCAGGCCTTGTCGAAGCCCTGGTCCAGGTAACAGGCCCCGATGACGGCCTCCATGGCGTCCGCAAGGATGGCCTTCTTGGTGCGGCCTCCGGACTGCTCCTCGCCCTTGCCGATCAGCAGGGCGCTGTCCACCCCCAGGCTGAGGGCCAAGGTCGAAAGGGTGTCCTCGGATACTATGAAGCTCTTTATCCGGGCCAGCTCCCCTTCCGCGCGGTCGGGCAGCTTGCGGTAGAGGTAGGAAGCCGCGACCATGCCCAGCACGGCATCGCCTAGGAATTCGAGGCGTTCGTTGTTTTCGTTGCGGGATGGGTCTTCGTTGGCGCGGGACCGGTGGGTCAGGGCCCGGTTCAAGAGCTCAAGGGACTTGAACCGGACCCCAAGGTTCTTCTGGAATGCCGCGAGTTGGTCGCGACGCTCGCGGGACAGCCCGCTCGTTCCGAACAACACGGCGCGAAGGGACGATTACTTTATCTGGGACTTGATGAACTCGTAGGCGTCCTTGACGGTCTCGAACTCGTTGGCCTTCTCGTCCGGGATCGTGATGCCGAGCTCCTCTTCGATGCCGTAGACCAGCTCGTAGGTGTCGAGGCTGTCGGCGCCGAGGTCCTGGCGGAAGCTGGCCTCGAGGGTGATCTTGTCCTCCTCGACCTCGAGCTTGTCCGCGATGATTTTCTTGATCTTGGCGAAAAGTTCGTCCATGTGAGTGCTCCTTTACTTGGTTTCGGGGGTCAGAACCTGACGCCCGCGATAGAAACCGCACTTCGGGCACACGCGGTGCGACAGCACGGGGTTGCCGCAGTTCCCGCAGGACACGACGGCCGGAGCGGTCAATTTCATATTGATCGACTGCCGACGGCTTGTCCGTGCCTTCGAAGTCTTTGATCTAGGTACAGCCATTTCTAAACCTCATTCCCGTAGAATTGTCCGATTAGGATACCGACTCGCAACCCTAACGGAGGCCGGGGATTTTGTCAAGATGGACCGGCCGCTTAGGCCGGAATCGCCGAGGCTATCGGGAGATTCTGCCCTTCAGGGCCATGGCCACCGAAGGAGGCACCATCCCGGAAACGTCCCCGTTGAAGGCCACCAGTTCCTTGATGGCGCTGGAGCGAAGGACGAAGTACCGGGGATCCGTGGGCATGATGAAGGTCTCTATGGCGGGATCCAGGCCCTTGTTCATGATCGAAAGCTCGAATTCATAGGAGAAATCCGGAACGCTCCGGACTCCCCTCAACAGAACCCTGCAACCGTACTTCCGGGCGAAATCCACGATCAGAGTATCACAGAGATGGACGGAAACGTTCTCGTACCCCTTCAGGAGTTCCTTGAGGAGTTTCATCCGTTCATCCGGGCTGAAGAGGTAGCTCTTCTCCCGGTTCACGGCCACGACCACGTAGAGCTCCTCGAAGATGCCCCGTGCCCGCTCGATGATGTTGAGATGACCGTACGTCGGCGGGTCGAAGGAACCCGGGAAAACGGCTTTGACCATAGGGGCGACTGTAAAGCATCCAGGGCGTGCGGTCAAGGTCGGTGAACGGTAAACTGTGGACAGTGGACGGAAGTGAGGCGATCGAGAATAGCGCACGTTCCCGCTTGGGCGGATCCCGGGGACCGAGCTCGTATCTCCTCCCTGTCCGCTGTTTACCGACCACCCTTTACCGGGTATGATTCCCACCGATGAAACGCGGCACGCTTCTGTTGCTTGCCCTTCTGGGGGGAGCCCTGACGGCCCTTGCCATACCGAGCGAGCTCTTCCCACGGGGCAATCCTGCCCTCGGCTGGATCGCTTCCGCCCCCCTGTATTTCGCCCTGGCCGCTTCCCCGGGCTTCGGGTTCTCCGCCGCCCTGGGGGCGGTGTACGGGGCCGCGGCCCACGGGTTTTCCAGTTACTGGCTCTGGTTCTTCAAGGACTACGCGGTCTGGACCCTGGGAAGCACGGTGCTCGCCTACGGGGTCGTCTACGCCCACTTCGCCCTCTGGCTGTCCTTCCTGATCCGGCGCGGGGGCGTCTGGCGCCCCCTGGCCTACGCCCTGCTGTGGTCGGGGCTGGAATTCTACAAATCCACGGGGTTTCTGGGCTATCCCTGGGGACTCCTGGCCTACAGCGTCAACGAGGTCCTCCCGCTCATCCAGATCGCCGACCGGACCGGGGTGTACGGCCTGTCCTTCCTGTTGGCCTGGTCCGGGGCTTCTTTTGCCGAGATCGCGGGGATTCCCGGCCCCGCCGTACGGACATGGGGCCCGCCTCGGACCAGTCCGTCGGCGCCTCCGCCGCCGGCGGACATCCGGGACCGCAGGGCCCTGGGCGTCGGGAACCTCGCGCTGGTTACCCTGACCGCGGTCGTCTTCCTGGTCTACGGGTACTCCCGCCTTTCGCGCCCGATCCCGGAGCTCGGGCGGATCTCCGCGGTCCTTGTCCAGCAGAACTCGGATTCCTGGACCGACGGGGAGGAGCGAACCCTCCTCGCCTGCATGGACCTCACCCGCCGGGCGGTCTCCGACTCCGGCCGCCGGCCGGATATCGTCCTGTGGAACGAATCCAACCTGGACGCCCCGTACCTCGAATACTTCCGGAAGTATACGAGGTACCCCGCCTCCGATCCCCTGGTTCCCTTCTTCCGGAAGACCGGCACCAGGTTCCTCCTTGGAGCTCCCGTGGCCCTGGATTGGGACACCTATTCCTTCATGAACGCCGTGATCCTGGTGGGGCCGGACGCTTCCCTGGAGGCCCACTACGGCAAGATCCAGCTGGTGCCCTTCGCGGAGAGCGTGCCCTTCTGGGAGTACGAGTGGTTCCGGGCCTTTATGGACAAGGTGGTCGGCCTGGGAGCCGGCGGATGGACCCCGGGTGCGGAGAGAGTCCTCTTCGGGCTCCCGGTCTCGGACGGTCGATCCTTCCGGTTCGCGGCCCCCATCTGCTTCGAGGACGCCTTCTCCGGGCTCTGCCGAGACTTCGCCCGGGACGGCGCCGACCTGTTCATCAACCTGACGAACGATTCCTGGTCCCGGACGCTTTCCGCCCTGGTCCAGCACTTCGCGGCCGCCCGGTTCCGGGCCGTGGAGAACCGCAGGACCCTGGTCCGCTCCACGAACGGAGGCATCTCCTGCGTGGTGGGGCCCTACGGCGAGATCCTCGCGGAGCTTCCGGTCTTCCGGGCCGAGAGCCGGTTCCTGGAGATCCCGGTCTTCCGGGAAGCCCGGGAAACCGTCTACACCGCCTACGGGGATTGGTTCGGCTGCTCCGCTCTCTTTATTTCCGGGCTCTTCGCCCTTATACTTAGTATCGAGGAGAGAACCTCGACGAGGAGGAACCTTCGTGAGCATCCGCGACTACCTGGATAGCGAACCCTTCTTCGAGATCCAAAGGTACACGTCCTCTCCGCCCCAGGACGCGGTGGCCTTTGTAGGCACCCCCCGGAAGCACCCCTACGACGACGGGAAAATCGTATTGGTCGGGGATCCCTCTGCGGAGAACCCGGGGGTCTACGAGTTTCTGGTCGGGGACATCGTGCACGCCGAGGATCTTGCCTCCCCGGTCACCCAGAGCGGGGAATCCTATCCGCGGGTCCGAATCTGGATACGCCGGGGAAGCGTGGGAATCCGGTACGAACCCTTCGAGGTGGACACCCCCCCCAGGTTCTTCGGGGTGTCCCCGGACCTGAAGGCCGCTAAACTGTCCCCGGGTTCCCGGGACCGGAGCGCGGGCGGATCCCGGGGCTGAGGTGAACCGTCCGGGCAGGTTCTGGGAGTCCGAGAAATCGGACCGAGTCCGTTGCCTCCTGTGCCACCGGAACTGCTCCCTGCCCCCGGGCGCTTCGGGCGTGTGCGGAGCCCGTACGAACGAGGGCGGGACCCTCGTCCTGCCCTACTACGGCCGGGTTTCCTCCGCAGCGGTGGATCCCGTCGAGAAGAAGCCCCTCTACCACTATCGCCCCGGCGGACTCGTCTTTTCCGTGGGATTCACGGGGTGCAACCTGGTCTGCCCCTTCTGCCAGAACTGGACCATCTCCCAGGATCCCGACGCGCCCTCGGAGTACCTGGCCCCGGCGGAAACCGTCCGGGCGGCCCGGGATTCCGGCTGCGGCATGATCGCCTATACCTATTCGGAGCCCCTTGTCCACGCGGAGTACGTCCTGGATTGCATGGAACTCGCCCGGGCGGAAGGATTGGCGAATATCCTGGTGACCAACGGCCACGCCCGGGAAGAGCCGGCCCGGGAAATCCTGCGCCGGACGGACGCGGCGAACGTGGACCTGAAGACCTGGGATCCGGACTGGTACCGGGCGGAGCTCGGTGGAGACCTAGGGACGGTCCGGCGTTTCCT
>JAAYUR010000451.1 GCA_012517645.1 Treponema sp. | reverse complement strand
GGCTTTCGGAAGAGTCCGACGCGGTGGTCCTGGTGGTCTCGGAGGAGACCGGAGCCCTTTCCTTGGCCTACGACGCCAAGCTCCACTACAACCTGTCGGCGTCCCTGGTCCAGCGGCGCCTGGCCGCCCTTTTGGACTTCTCCGATACCTCCGTTCCGGAGGAGGAGGGGCCCGATGAGCCGTAAACCCCTCCTGGAACGGATCCTGGAGAACTGGCCCGCGAAGATCCTTTCCTTCATGGCCGCGGTGCTCCTCTTTGCCTTCAACCAGCTGAACCGTCTGGAGGAGCGGCCCCTGGCCCTGCCCCTCCGGGTGATGGGAAACCCGGACCTGGCGCCCGCCTCCGCCTACCCCAGGACCGTGCGGATCGTTCTCAAGGGAGAGGCCAACTCCATCTTCGCCGTCCAGGAAGGGGATCTGGAGGCGATTCTGGACCTCTCGGAGTTCAAGGCCGAGGGGGTGTACCGGGTGCCCGTGGTGGTGGAAAAGAGGGGCAGCGCCGTGGGTATCGACCCCTTGGAAATCCGGGTGGATCCCTCCGAGGTGGCCATAGCCCTGGAGCAGAGGATCACCCGTTCGGTGCCCATCGTCCCGAGTTTCCGGGGATTCCCGGAGCCCGGATTCGAGCTGGCGTCCTCGGAGCTCGTGCCCCCGATCGCGGAGATCGAAGGGCCGGCCAGCCTGGTACGCAAGGCAACGGAGGTGACCACGGAGTTCATCGAACTGTCCGGTCGGAGCTCGGACTTTTCGACCACGGTCCGGCTTCAACAGAGGGATCCCCTCCTCGGTTTCACGGGGTCCGGCACCGTGGAGTTCCGAGCCAAGATCCAGAAGGCCCTGGCCTACCGGAGCTTCGAGGGCCTATCCATCCATGTGGAAGGCCTGAATCCCGGTTTGGCCGTGACCGGGGAGATTCCCCCGGGCACCTTGAGGGTCGCCGGCGCCCGGAACGACCTGTCCGTCCTGGCGGCTCCCACGGACGCACTCTACGTGGACCTGTCCTTGATCGACGAACCCGGGGTCTATACGGTGCCCGTGGGGGTCCGGGTCCCCGCGGGGGTGAACCCGGAAGCCTGGACGCCCGGAGCCGTCACCCTGGCCGTAGTCCGAAGCTCGGAGGTGTCCCGATGATCCTGGGAATCGGCGTGGACGTCGTCCACGTCCGGCGCATCGAGCATTGGCTGACAGTACCGGGTCTCCCGGAGCGGTTCTTCCATCCCGAGGAGCTGTCCGCGGCCCGCAGCCGGGGGAACACCCTCTCCCTCTCCCTGGCGGCCCGGTTCGCGGCCAAGGAGGCCTTCGGCAAGGCCCTGGGCACGGGTCTTGCGGGGATCAAGCTCCGGGATATCAAGGTGGAGAACACCCCCTACGGCCGGCCGGACATAGTCCTGGCGGGAACCGCGCTGGATAAATTCCGGGCCGCCGGGGGCGGCCGGATACTCCTGTCCCTCACCCACGAGAGGGACAACGCCATCGCCATGGTGGTGATCGAGGACGACCGATGAGCATACTCTCCGCGAAAGGGAAGGAAGACAAGGAGAAGAAGATAACCTTCTTCTCCAAGGAGGCCGTGCGTTGTCCGGTCTGCGGGGCGGCCTTCCACCGGGAGGAGCTCTTCTCCGGGCGGGTGAACGCCGGGGACCTCACGGACGAGCTCCACCGCCGGTACATACCCATGCGGGACTTCGGGGAGGTCCACCCCCTGGTCTACGACGTGACCGTCTGTCCCTCCTGCTTCTACGCGGCCCTCCGGTCCGACTTCTCCGCGGTGCCCCAGAAGGCCGTGGACATCCTGGAACGGGAGACCTCCACGCGGATCGAGCAGGTCCAGAGAGTCTTCGAGGGCTTGGACTTCCAGGGCGCCCGGCGCCTCCTGGAAGGAGCTGCGAGCTACTACCTGGCCGCGCTCTGCTACGAGCACTTCCCGAAGGACTTTTCCCCCACCCTGAAGGGGGCCCTTTCCTGCCTCCGGGCCGCGTGGCTCTGCGGCTATCTCCACGAAAAAGCCCCGAACGAGAACTACGACTACCTGGGTCTTGTCTTCTACCGGAAGGCCCGGGTCCTCTACCGGGGCGCCATCGAGCGGGAACAGTCCGGAAAGGAACCCATCGGAGGAGCCCGGTGGATGGGTCCGGATACGGACAAGAACTACGGCTACGAGGGGGTCCTGTACCTGGCGGGGGTCCTGGAACTCAAGTACGGCAACCGAGGGGATTCCGCCTATCGGGAGAAGGTCCTGGACGAGTCCAAGCGGACCATCGCCAAGATGTTCGGCCTGGGCAAGCGATCCAAGGCCAAGCCGGGGCCCCTCCTGGACAAGGCCCGGGAACTCTACGAGAGGATCAAGGCCGAGCTCCACCAGGACGACGATTCCGACGATGAGTGAGCGGACCATACGCCTGGACCTCGCCTACGACGGGACGGATTTTTCCGGCTGGCAGAGGCAGAAGAACGGCCGTTCGGTCCAGGGGGAGCTCGAGAAGGCGTTGGCGGAGCTCCACGGGCATCCCGTCGAGGCGATCGGGGCGGGCCGGACGGACGCGGGAGTCCATGCGGAACGCCAAACCGCCCATGTTCGGTCGGACCTGCCCTCCATCCCCGGGGACCGGTTCCGCCTGGCACTGAACCGTTTCCTGCCCCGGGACGTCCGCATCCTGGAATCCCGGGAGGCGGATCCGGACTTCCACGCCCGCTACGACGCCCGGCTCCGGACCTACCGGTACTTCATCGAGACCTCCCGGGAATGCCCGCCCTGGCGCGCCCGCTACGCATGGCATCTACGAAGGGTTCCGAACCTGCGGATCCTGAATGCCATGGCGTCCGCGCTGATCGGCGAGAAAGACTTTACCGCCTTTTCCAGCGCCCGGGATCCCGCGGAGAACCGGTTCCGCTTCGTCCACTCCGCTTCCTGGAGATTTGAAGGCGGACAGGCGGTGTTCGAGATATCGGCCAACGCCTTCCTTTGGCGAATGGTGCGGTCCTTGGTGGGATCCATGGTGGAGTACGAGGCGGAGGGGCGGGATCCCGCCTGGATGCGGGAGGTCCTGGAGTCCCGGGACCGGGGCCGGGCCGGTTCCACGGCCCCCGCCTGCGGGCTCTTCCTGTGGAACGTGGAGTACTACGAAACCCCGACCCGCGCCGGCCGGTCGCCCTCTGTGTCTCTGTAACGCATTGGTATATAAAGCGGAGCTATCCCTTCTTCTGGTACACTGTCAGGGTCTGGAAGGCGAATTCGATCCCCTCCTCGTCGAAGCGGCGCTTTATCTCGGTATGGATGGAGTTCTTGGCGTCCACGAAGTCGTCCTTGGCGAACCACACGCCGAAGAACAGGTTTATCCCGCTCTCCCCGAAACCGTCCACGATGAAGATGGGGGCGGGGTAGCGGAGAATCCAGGGATTGGCGTCCGCGGTTTCCATGAGGACCCGCCGGGCCTTCTCGATGTCGTCCCCGTAGGTGATGGTGATGTTGATGTTGAGCCGGCGGATGGGGTAGCGGGTGACGTTGGTTATGTTCGATTTCACCAGGGTCTCGTTGGGAATCCGAACCAGACGGTTGTCGAAGGTCTTGAGCTTGACCGATAGCATGTCGATGGAGTCCACGACACCGACCGTCCCGCCTCCCACGTCCAGGACGTCCCCGACGGCGTAGGCCTTTTCGGTAAGCAGGAAGATCCCGCTGATCAGGTTCGATATGGATGTCTGGGCCGCGAAACCGATGGCGATCCCCGCGATTCCGGCGGCTCCCAGCAGGGCGGAGAGGTCCAGCCCCGCGGCGTTGGCCAGGTTGACCGCGATGAGGAAGAAGCCGGTATACCGTACGAACTTGACCAGGAGTTCGGAAGTCCGGGGGGACAGTGTCTTCCGGGTGAGCCTCTTGGTCAGGGATACCGCTATCCGGACGATGATCAGGCCGAGGACCAGGATGCCCGCCAATTTCAGTATCGAAAGCAGGGCGTCCAGGGTGAAAATACTGTTCAGGGATTCCTTCAGGTTCAACTTCTCCAGAGTTCGGGCAATCGGGGTTGCACCCTCCATGGCCGTTCCTTTCGGGCTAGATTCCCGTTATATACCGTAACAGGTCGATGCCCCGGGTAAAGAAGCGCTCCTCGGGGCCCTTGCGGGCGGAATGCCGCACCTCCATGCGTCCGAGCAGGGGATCCATGCCCCGTTTCGGACGGACCTGCAGGCCGTCGGAGGTGAAGGAGCAGAGGACTCTGTCCGTCGCGAAGATCCCTGCCCCGCCGTAGATGGAGAGGATGTCCGTCGGGATCAGGAGGCGGGAGAGTTCCATGCCCTCGGTCATGTCGTTCCGTACGGAGATCGGGCAGACCGCCAGGTCGGGCCCAGGCTCCGCCAGGAACCTGCCCAGCTCCTCCGCCGCGCAGAAGGAGGATACGGCCGCATCGCAGAGGGTCCCTTCCTGGGGGGTTCCGAACCAGGAGTATTTACGGCGGTTCAGGGGCAGGGCCGCGAGGATGGTTCCCGCGGCGGCCAGTATCTCCGCCTGCAGGGGAAGGAACACATACCCGTCCAGCTCGACCCCGGGCAGGATGGACACGGCATGGGTCAGGAGTACCTCGTAGGCCCGGGGAGAGAGCATGGGCCGAAGGGTCAGTTCCGCCGCGCCCAAAAGGGCGGAGTATTTCCAGTCCAAGGTCTTGGGCGTGTTCCGGGAGACCGCGGCCGGGGCCGGGCGTTGGGGTTTATCCAGGAATTCCGAAGCTACCCCCCATAACACCCCTTCGGCGCGGAAATAGATGCTTACCGAGGGGAACCGTATCACGTAGACGGTTCCCGGGGAGAGGGTGACGGTGGACCACATGGCTTCCTCCGGCGAGCCGGGCGCCCGCGTCCGGCTGGTCTTCCCGGGATTCGGGCTCGGCCCCGCTCCGTTGCCCGGATGCGCCTCGCAACCGTATACTCGGGATCGCGCGGCCGAATCATCAGGATACAGGATACCATGGGGCGGACTCAACCGCCCTCTCCGAGTATCGCGCAGGAAGGTATATGGAATCCTTCGAAGGGATCGTAGGGGAACCGGGGAACGTCCGGCTCGATGTCTACGTGTCCGAGACATTGAAGCTTCTGAGCAGATCCCAGCTGAAAACCCGACTCATATCGGCGACGGTGAACGGAAGACCGGCCAAGCCGTCCCGGACGCTCCGGGAGGGAGACCGGCTTGCCCTGTCCTGGAACGCGGAAACGCCCCCGGGCCTGGAGCCCGAGGTCATCCCCCTCAAGGTGCTCTACGAGGATGACCGGGTCATCGTCGTGGATAAAGCCCAGGGAATGGTGACCCACCCGGCGCACGGAAACTGGCGGGGCACCCTGGCCAACGCCCTGGCCGGCCGGTCCTCGGCCCGAAGGGTCGACCCGGGGGCCGTGGAGTCCGAGGCGCGGCCGCCGGATCGGGCCGGGATCGTCCATCGGCTGGACAAGGACACGTCCGGGCTCCTCATCGCCGCCAAGGACGCGGAAGCCCAGGAATTCCTTTCGGCCCAATTCCGGGACCGCAGGGTCCTCAAGGAGTACCTTGCCCTCTGTTCCCGCCCCCTTCCCGCCCCCTCGGGCAGGGTGGAAGGAAGGATGGGACGGGACCCCCGGGACCGGAAGCGCTTTTGCCCCGTGGAGGAGGGCGGAAAGACCGCGGTTACGGACTGGAAGGTCCTGGAGAGGTACGGCCCCTACAGCCTGGTGGCCCTGCGTCCCCGGACAGGCCGGACCCATCAGCTTCGGGTCCACATGAAGGCCCTGGGATGCCCGATCCTCGGGGATCCCCTGTACGGGCGCCGGGATCCCAGGTTCCCGGACGCGACCCTGATGCTCCACGCCCGGAGGCTCCGCATCCTCCTGCCCGGCCGCGCCGAGCCGTCCACGTTCACCTCCGAGGTGCCGAAACGCTTCCTCCGGGTCCTGGCGGCCCTGCGGGCGGAATTTTCGGAATGTTCTCAGGACGAGGCTTGTTCAAAACTCCCTGAGTCTTGAAAAAGATACCTTGAAATCCGAGATTGGCGAGCAATCGCAAAGCCAAGTTTAAAAGCGACCGACTTTTTTAATCGGCTCGATGGTTGCGGCAAGAAGGACAAGATTCCGGAGGAGTGCCATGGTTGGGATCGAACGGGGGTATTCCATCCTCCGTCCCGCCCCGTGCGTCATGCCTAAGCATGTAAATCTTTTTTGATCTTAGAAATAAAAGCGCCCCGCCGGAAGGCGGGGCGTTGTTCCCGACCCGGGCGCCGTGCTTCGCGGCGACCCGAATCAGTATCTGCGGGGACGGTCCCCGTAGCCTCCCGAGGACCGGGGCTTGTCCATGGCTTCGTTGACGCGCAGCTGGCGCCCCTCGAACT
>JAAYUR010000544.1 GCA_012517645.1 Treponema sp. | reverse complement strand
AACGTGGCCCTCGATCTGGACAAGGCCGAGGAGCCCGTCGTCCTGAAGGCGGATCCCGAGGCTCCGACGGTCGCCCTGGCCTTCAAGCTGGAGGACGGGCAGTACGGCCAGCTGACGTACGTCCGCGTCTACCAGGGCATGATCAAGAAGGGCGACGAGCTTTTCAACACCCGGTCCCGGAAGAAGTTCAAGATCGGACGCCTGGTGCGCATGCACGCCAACTCCATGGAGGATATCTCGGAAGGCCAGAACGGGGACATCGTGGCCCTCTTCGGCATAGAATGCGCCTCGGGGGACACATTCTGTGATCCCAAGCTCAACTACGCCATGACCAGCATGTTCGTCCCGGACCCGGTCATCTCCCTGGCCATCGAGCCCAAGGACAAGAAGAGCGCGGACCAGATGGCCAAGGCCCTGAACCGCTTCACCAAGGAGGACCCGACCTTCCAGACCTTCGTGGATCCCGAATCCAACCAGACCATCATCAAGGGCATGGGCGAGCTCCACCTGGACGTCTATATCGAGCGGATGAAGCGGGAGTACAAGTGCGAGGTCGAGACCGGGATGCCCCAGGTGGCCTACCGGGAGGCGATCAGCCAGCGAGCGGACTTCAACTACACCCACAAGAAGCAGACCGGAGGCTCGGGCCAGTACGGCCGCGTGGCGGGGTACATGGAACCCTGCGAGGACAAGGTCTACGACTTCGTGGACATGGTGAAGGGCGGAGCCATCCCGACGGAGTTCATCCCGAGCTGCGACAAGGGCTTCAAGGAGTCCATGAAGAAGGGGACCCTGATCGGGTTCCCCATCGTCAACGTCCGCTGCGTGGTCAACGACGGCCAGAGCCACCCCGTGGACTCCTCGGACATAGCCTTCCAGCAGGCCGCCATCGGCGCCTTCCGGGAGGCCTACGAGAAGGCCAAGCCCGTCATCCTGGAGCCCATCATGAAAGTGGTGGTCGAGGGTCCGACGGAATTCCAGGGCAACATCTTCGCGTCCATCAACCAGAGGCGGGGGATCATCCACGCCAGCACGGAGGAAGCCTCCTTCTGCCGGGTGGAGGCGGAGGTCCCCCTTGCGGAGATGTTCGGCTATTCCACGGTGCTCCGATCCATGACCCAGGGCAAGGCGGAGTTCTCCATGGAATTCCAGAAATACGCCAAGGTCCCCACCAGCGTCTCCGAACAGCTCCGAAAGGACTATCTAGAGAAGCGCAAGAAGGAACAGGGCCGCTAAGACATCCGCTTAGCCCGGCTGGCGGACGACGGTTTTCCGTTGCCGGACGGCAAGACTGGACCTATACTTTATCTGAGAGACCGGGCGGCCGCGGTCGCCCGCGTCACCCTTACCTGAAAAGGAGTTCCCATGCTGAAAGAGGAGCTTATCAAGAAGAGTCCCGTCCGCATCCTCGAGCGGGGCATAGAGGGCGGACTGAAGAACGGAAACATCGGGGTGATCGCCAGCCGGAAAGGCATCGGCAAGACCAGCGTGCTCGTGCAGCTGGCCCTGGACAAGCTCCTCCAGGGGAAGAAGGTCGTGCATGTCTCCTTCACCACCCACACCAGTTATGTCATTTCTTGGTATGAAAATATTTTTTCCGAACTGACCCGCAAGCGCAGCCTGGAGAACATGGAGGACATTCACGACGACCTGGTCAAGAACCGGGTCATCATGAACTTCAACCAGCAGGGCATCTCCACGGAGCAGATCCTCCGCTCCCTGAGCGCCATGATCGTGGACGGAGGGTTCAAGGCGGATTCGGTGATCATCGACGGCTTCGACTTCACCCGCTCCACTCCGGATCACCTGTCCAAGATCAAGGAGTTCGCCGCCCGGATGAACCTGGAGGTCTGGTACTCCTGCACCATGGTCGGGGAAGAACCCCTGACGGACAAGCGGAACGTGCCGGTCATACTCCGGGAGTTCCTGGACAGCATCTCCGTGCTCATCGTCCTGGAACCCAAGGCCGAGTATATCCACTTCCTGGTCGTCAAGGATCATGAGCGCATGAACCCCGAGGATCTCTCCATCAAGCTGGATGCCAAGACCTTGCTGATCGCGGAGACCTGAGCCCCCCGAAGGGGTAGCGGGGAAAAACGGTCCGTCCGGAACCCGGGCGGGCCGCTTTTCTATTGGAATTCCATCGGCGCCGCCATATCCTTATACGGGTACTGGGGAGGATGTTAACCCCCCGAGGGTTTAGAGAAGACCTAGATTCCGCGATTCCTTGAGATCGCGACGCACGCGCAAGCGGTCACAATGCGGACGTAAACGTGACCGACCTGGAACATCGGTTCAGGCAACCTATTTGCATCGAGGCGTTTAGCTATGAAATCTATCCAGGCCAAAATGCTGATCCTGCTCATCCCCGGGACATTTATCCTGTTCACCTCGGCCGTCGCTCTTCTTGGATACGACACCTCCCGGGCAATCACCGATTCCGCTTACCGATCGGCGTCCCAGTATGCCCGGGAAGGGGCATCCCTGACGGAGCGCCGCTTCCGGGAATCCCTGGGCATGTTCGAGGATATCGCACGGTTCATGGAGACCCTTAAGCGGGAAGGCCGCCCCGACCGGGCGATTCTTCCCGCGGTCTTCCGGGATACGTTGAAGGCCCATGAATCGGCCTTCGCCCTTTGGGCCCTGTTCGAGCCCGACGCCTGGGACGGCCGGGACACTCGGTTCGCGGGAACCTTGGGTCCGGGGGATACGGGGGCCTTCGCGGTCTGGGTATACCGGGACGAGACCGGATCCGTTGTGGTTTCCGAGGAGGCCTGGGCCGAGGAGGCCTACGGGGAGGATTACTACGCCGAACCCCTCGCACGCTCCGGGCTCTGGCTCAGCGATCCCTACGAGGAAGAGGTCGAGGAGGGCCGCACGGTTCGAATGATCACCCTGGCCCGCAGGATCGAGGACGGCTCCGGAAAGCCCCTTGGGGTGGCGGGCGTCGATTTTTCCCTGGACTTCCTGGAGGGGATCCTCGGCCAGGTGGACGCGATGAGCGGCGGGGCGTCGACGATCGCGAACTACGAGGGACTGATCCTGTCGGACACCCTCGCCGGAGGGCAGGGCTCCTATCTGTCGGATTCCCATTCCGCGGACACCGTGTCCGCAGCCTCCGAGCTGACTCGACCGGGGACGGCCCGTGCCTCCACGGTGGAGACCGAGATCGGCGGTCGGCCGGTCCTGCAGATGATAGAAGGCGTCCATCTCCACGAGAGCCTGGACCCGTGGATCTTCATCGTGTCCCTGCCCAAGGATAGGATCCTGGAGGTTCCCCGGCGGATCTTCCTGGAACTCGCCTTCGCCGAACTGGCCGTCCTGATCCTTTTAACCGTCCTGATCGTGACGGTCGCCGGGCGCATCAGCCGGCCTCTGGTGGACCTGACCCGGACCTTTGACGTCATCGCCGCCGGGGATCTTCGCCCGGTCTCCCAGGTCCGAGGAAAGGACGAGACGGGACGTCTGGCCGAAGGGTTCAATCGCCTGACCGACCGCCTGAATACGGTGTTCACGGACCTTAAATCCGCGCTGGGCGCCCTCGAGGCCGACGCTTCCGACCTGGCCTCCGAGATGGACCGAACGGAACATGCCCTGGCGGGGACGGATCGGTCGGTGGAAACCGTGATCCGGCGGGGTGCGGAGATCGATCGGGAAATCAAAGCGGTGGCCGCCTCGGTGGACGAAATCCAGGAGAACATCCGGAACCTGGAGTCCCGATCCCGCGGGGAATCCGGGATGATCCTCCAATCCGTGGCCGCCATCGAGGAGGTCCTGGCCAACATCCGTTCCGTGACCGGAAGCGTGGTAAAGGCCAGCGAGCAGTACAATCGACTGAACGAATCCTCCGCCCGGGGGGAGGAGCTGCTTTCCGAGGTCATCGATCGAACCCAGCATATCCTTTCGCGGTCGGAATCCCTGCTGGAGACCAACACCGTGATCGCGAACATCGCCTCCCAAACAAACCTCCTGTCCATGAACGCCGCCATCGAGGCCGCCCACGCGGGAGAGGCCGGAAAGGGCTTCGCGGTGGTCGCGGAGGAGATCCGCAAACTGGCGGAGAACGCGGCCGAGCAATCCAAGGCCGTGGAAGCCATGCTGGGGGAAATCGCGGGCGCCATTCGAGCCATCGCGGATTCCTCGCGCAGGGCCGGCGAGAATTTCGGGGAGATACAAACCCTGATCCGGACGATCACCCGGCTGGAAGAAGAGGTCAAGCTCGCCATGGAGGAGCAGAGCGCGGGTTCCAACCAGGTTCTGACCGCATTGGACGGGATGAAGACCGCCTCCGCGGAGATGGACAGGGAGGCCGCAGGGGTGGCCGGCAAGGCGGATCTCATCTCGGAGGAGATGAAAACCCTCAATCGGTGCTCGGAGGATATCCGATCGTCCATCGAGGAAGTCCGATCAAACGGCGCGATCCTGCATTCCGCCTATGCAAAGACCTCGCACCTCGCGGAAAACAACAAGTCCAACGCGTCCCGGGTCGCAGAGGGACTTAGGACCTTTCGCCTCAAGGGGGAATAGATGCAACGCCTTCGTGCCCTTACAGCGGTCGCCGCCATCGTCCTGGCCTCCTGCGTATCCTCCGGAGGGGACCCCGCGCGCCTGGTTCCCGAGGACGCCTACGCTGCGGTCGTCGTGGAATCCCCGGCAAGCCTCTTCCGCTCCGCACAATCCTTTTTCCGAGCCGCGGGCTTGGACCGGTTCACCAAGGGTCGGTCCCTGGAAGAACTCTTCCGGGACGAGACGAAAGACAAGGAGTCTATACAGGAAGCTCTCGAAGTCCTGGATTTCCGTCGCCCCGTGGTTCTGACGGTCGTTCCGGATCGCAGGGGCTCGGAAAGAACCACGGGAACGGTGCTCTGGCTACCCTTGAGGAAGGATAAGGACTCCTTCCAGCGCCTGCGTTCCGCCATGACCGGCTTCGAGGGTGACGCCTCCTTCGTGGACGGATACGCGGCCCTGGGACTGGAGGGTTCAGCCCCCTCCGCCCTGCCCTCCCGTACGGCGGACCTGGGCGGGCTCTCGGCCTACCCGGCCGACTCCGTGAAAGCCTGGATCCATGTGGAAGCCCTGCTTAGGGATTTCCCGAAGCGCTGGAAATCCGCCCTGAAGGAAGCCCTAAGGATCGGGGACGGAGCCGACTCGCCGGAGACCGGAGCGGAGGAGGATGCCGACGGGTCGTACAATTACAACGAGCGGCACTTCGACCGGGAGGAATACGAGCGGGGATCCGGCGGCTCCGGCCTCGCGGCCGCGGGCATCTTGAACGGCGCCGCGGGCACAGCGGCCCTTCTGGAAAAAGCCGCGGGCGATATCCGGACCCTGGACCTGGCCCTCGGGGTGGACGAACGGGGATTCTTCTTACGAGCCGGCGCCGTCCCCCGTCCCGACGGGGCCCTCGGAACGTCGGCCGCCGCGGCCGGACAGGCCCGGGGCATTCCCTACCTTAAATACCTGGAAGCGGATGCCCTGGCCGGTGGAGCCGTTTCCCTCGATCCCGGGATCCTCTCCGGCCTGGCCCGGCTGTACATGGAGGCCCTGGGGTTGGGAAACCTCATGGGCTCGGAGTATTTCGACCTCCTGCAGACTTCCTACGCCTCCCTGGGACCGGACTCCGCCTTCTCGTTCGATATAACCGTAGATTCGGACTTCCTGGAGAAGGCGGACCGGGCCCAAAGCCCCGGGGAGATATCCGAGTTGTTGGGGCGTTCCCTGTCCTTCGAAGCCGCGGGCGCCGGTACCCTCCGGGATCGGCAGGCCTACAGGTCCGTTCTGAAGCGCCTCGGGGACGAGAACCTCTTCGGAGCCGCCTTCCGGGAACTTCTGGCGTCCTCCGGCCTTACCCTCGGGATCAAGGCCTCGGAGGGTGAAACGGAGGGAGTTCCCTACGACTCGATCCGGATCCAACTCGGAGGAAGGGCTCCGGGAACCGATCCGCTTACCCGGGCCGTGCTGGACGTGTTGACGGAAAAGCTAACCCTCTACGTGGGGTATTCAACGAACCGATACTACACGGTCCTGGGGAATCCGGCCAAGCTTTCCGAAGCCGTCCGCAGGGACGAAGCCTCGCGGCCCATCTCCGGGGATCCCGCGTACGCGGCCTTCTCGAAGACCCTGCCCAGGGATACGAGGGGGGTATACTACCTTTCCCTTCGGAGGATCTTCGGGTTGGTCTCGGCCTTTTCCAAGGACAGGGGAAAGGTGCCCGACCAGGGACTGGACCGCCTGTACGGGTACTTCGCAGCTGCCCGCGGCCGCCTGGAAACGGGGATCTTCCTGGGCTCCGGGGACATCCGAGCCCTGGCGGGCCTCGTGCCGGAAGGCCGGGGCACGGAGCCGGCGGTCTTCTAGTTCCGACTCGGGACAAGCCCGGAGCGGTCATGCCTCCGATCCGGGTCGTGCCAAGCTTCGTAACACCGGGGAGGACTTGCCTCCCCGGCCCGCTTTGCGGCAGAGTGGGCGCATGAACAGCCCCGACGCCTTCGAACGCCTTCACGGTATCGTCCGCACCCTCCGCTCCCCGGAGGGCTGTCCCTGGGACCGGGAACAGACCCCGGAAAGCCTCCGGGGCAATCTCCTGGAGGAAGCCTACGAGCTGGTGGAGGCCATCGACGAGAAGGATCCCGCCCACGTTCGGGAGGAGGCCGGGGACCTTTACCTCCTGGTGACCATGATCGCCCACATGTACGAGGAGCGGGGACTCTTCACGGTGGCCGACAGCCTGGATTCCATATCGGACAAGCTGATCCGCCGCCATCCCCACGTCTTCGCGGACAGTGACGCATCCACGCCGGACGCGGTGATCCGTCAGTGGAACCAGATCAAGGAGACCGTGGAGGGCCGCAGACCCAAGGACTCGGTCCTGGACGAGGTGTCCCGGGCCCTTCCGCCCCTGGAACGGGCCTACAAGCTCCAGAAGAAGGCCGCCAAGGCCGGCTTCGACTGGACCGACGTCCGGGACGTCTTCGCCAAGCTCCGGGAGGAGATAGCCGAGACCGAGGAGGCCCGGGCCGAGGCCGACCGGGAAGCCCTGGAGTCCGAGATCGGGGACATCCTCTTTACGGCGGTGAACCTTGCCCGCGCCCTGGAAGTGGACCCCTCCGTCGCCCTGCACGGGGCGGTTGAGCGCTTTTCCCGCCGATTCCGGCACGTGGAACAGGGCATGGCCCGGGAGGGTCTTCCCCTCGCCCGGGAAAACATGGCCCGGATGGATGCCCTGTGGAATGACGCCAAGGCGGGCGAAGTCCGCGGACCATCCTCCCGGTAGTCATGGCAGTCTCCCGCCGTCTGGCCGTCCTGGCCTCCCTGACGGCTTCCTTTATATGGGGCTTTACCTTCATAAGCATCAAGGTCTCCCTGAGCGCCCTGCCCCCCATGAGCCTGGGGCTGGCCCGATTCGCCGTAGCCGCGGCCCTTTTGGCGGGGCTCCTCGCGGTCCGGGGGCGTCCGCCCCGGCTGGACCGCCCCGACGTCGCCCGGATGGCTGCCAGCGGCTTCGTCGGGGTGACGGCCTATTTCTTCTTCGAGAACAACGGGATCCTCCGGATTTCGGCCTCCGAGGCCAGCCTCATGACGGCCACCATCCCGGTGTTCACGATCCTGGCGGAGAGTCTCTTCCAACGTGTCCGTCTCTCGGTCTCCAAGGCCGCGGGCGCCGTGTTGAGCGTGGCGGGGATCGGCCTGATCGTCGCGGAATCCTTCCGGATCAGCCGGGCCCCCGTCGGTTACCTGTACATGCTCCTGGCCGCCTTCGCCTGGGTGGGGTACGGATTCTTGACCCAGCCCCTGGCGTCCCGGTACGACCGTCTGGAGATCACCTTCTGGCAGAGCGTCTTCGGGATGGCGGGCTTCGTGCCCTTCGCCCTATTCGAGACCCCGGTCTGGAGCGCGTTCAGCCCCGTGGTCGGAATGAACGTCCTGTTCTTGGGGGTCTTCGGCTCCGCCCTGGCCACAGTCTTCTACGTTACGGGCTTGAACGTCCTGGGGCCGGGGGTCGTGAACGTGCACATCAACCTGATCCCGGTGGTTTCCGTGGCCGCGTCCTTCGCCCTGCTGGGGGAGCGCCTTACCCTGCTCCAGACCGCGGGGGGGGCCGTTGTCGTCGCGGGAGTCTACCTGGCCACGAGGGTCAGTATCCGTCCGACAACGAGCGGTTGATGTCCTTCTGGTATAGCTCCTGGTAGACGTAGCTCCGGGTCTTCAACTTGTCCTTGAGCTCCTGGGCGAAGGGCATGTACCGCCAGAACACCCCGCGGATCTCCTTGTCCAGCTTCTGGATCCCTTCGCTCTCCTTGGTGATCCAGAGGATATAGTCCTGGATGAAGAACTCCTTCACGTCCCCCTTCATCTTCTTGGAGGTGAACCACTGATAGTAGTTCCCCGTCAGACCTTCCTCCATCCAGTAGTACGAGGCCTTTTCCTTGGCCACCTGCCACCGGAGATCCGCGACGGCGGTCACGACCGCAAGCTGAAGGCTTTTCGGGTACATGGGAATGGCCAGCCGGCCGCGGCTTGTGGCGCGGTTGAACTTGTCGAAGGGTTCCCAGCAGACCCCGTAATCTCCGTAGGTCGGCAGGATCACCACATAGGGCACAATCCGGTTCAGGGTGTTCTTGTAGGGCCGGCAGAAGGCCTGGGTATCGATACCCTCGATCCACGCCAAAAGTCGGGCGACGTTCTCCCGGGTGCCGATGTCCCGGGGTCCGCCGTGGAAGTATTCCCGGGTCAGGATCGGGAAGTGGTTCCCTTGGCGCCCCACGCAGAGCTTGGTCATCTGGCGGGCCGTCTCGAATTCCTGGGCCAGGGCCTGGAAGTTCGCCTTTACGTCCTCCTCCAGGCCGTCCATCTTCTGGCGTATCGATTCCAACTCGGCGACCGAGTCCTTGAACGCCTCGATGGAGTTCCCGAGCTCCTTGTCCGCCTGGAGCATGGCCCGGAATACCTCCTGGAATTCCGTCATGACCTTCTTCTGGGCCTCGGTATAGGGAGCCGGGACGTGGTAGAAACCCGGCACGGAATCGTGCTGGGCCAGGAGGTCCAGCTTTTCCCGTAAAAGGCCCTCCAGGGTGCGCCGGGTCTCGGCCTTGGCCTTCATGAGGCTCTCCGCGGTATCCCTCTTGCCCTGCACCTTCTGGAGGATCGCGTTGAACCGGGCGCGGTCGTCCCCTCCGCGGGATTTCACCTCGTCCGTAGCGCTCTGCCCAACATGTCCCAGCGCCACGGCCCGGAGCCACTCGTCCAGGTAGTAGAAGGGCTCGTCCAGCTCCTTCTTGTGGACCACCCTCTGGATCATGTCCTGCTGTTCCGGGGACAGGAGGGTCGGGAGAAGCACTCCGTACCGGAGCAGAACCTGTTTGGGTATCGGGAAACCCGGGGAGGCGCATTTCAACGCCACCCGGTGCAGGAAATTCCAATAGGCTGGGATGAGTTGTTGACGGTAGACGCCGCGATCCTTGGGATCCTTCGTCTGGAGATACTTGGACAGTAAAGCGTGGAGCTTCTGGGATTCCTCGCCCTCACCTACCAGGGCTTTCCGATAGAAGTCCGGGTCGGAGAAGAAATCGTTCGGAACGGATTCCTGGTCCTTGGTCACCGGAGCGATCCGGGCCCGGGTCAGGTCCACCTCGAATTCCGCCTTGTTCCGCTCCTCCACCACGACTCCCGTCTCCCCGAAGAGGGATTCAAAATCGGGATTCATGGCCACGGAATCGTGGCTCTCCTCGGCTTTAGAACCGGTATCCGTACCCAGCAGAGCCGCTATTTCAGGATCTATTTCGTCGGACACGTCACACTTCCCCGCGGGGTTTCGTTTTTTCCCGAGCATCGCCGTCAACCCCGATACCGTACATTCTATGCCCTCCCGTCCGGGTACGCAAGCTCGCGACCGGACCGGGGCCCGCAGTCCCTACCCGTTCCCAGCACGGGTGTTCCAATACGGCGGCCGCTTCTCGGGCACCCCGCGCGCCTTCCGGATTCCACGCGTGGTTGGAACCATCCCTGTCTGATATATGAACCGCCTCTCCTTCCCCATCCGCCCGTATTTCTTTATTCTCCCGGCATGGACACTTCGAATTCAGCGCGGACCTTCGGCTTCATGGGAGCCGGACGCATCGTCGAGATACTCCTGGATTCCCTGGGCCCCGCGATCGGCGAGGGTCGGGGGCTCATCTGGAATCGCTCCCGGCCCCGGGCCGAGCGGCTGGCGGAACGACACGGCCTTTTAGTCCAGGAGAGCCCGGAAGACCTCGCCCGGAACTCGGACCGGGTTCTGTTGGCCGTCAAGCCCAAGGCCGTGGCTTCCGTGCTTACCCAAGCCGCCCCGGGAATGTCCCCGGACACGCTTCTGGTCTCCATGGCCGCGGGGGTCTCCATCGCCCGACTGCGCGGCTTTTTCGCGACCCCTCCCCGGATCATCCGCATCATGCCCAACATCGCCCTGTCCGTGGGACTGGGGATGACGGCGGTCTGCGCGGACGAGGGGGTCCCCCCGGAGGAAGTGGAGGAGATCCTGGGGATCTTCCGCCAGGCCGGCCGGGCCCGCTTGGTCGAGGAGGAATGGCTGGACACGGTGACCGCCCTGTCCGGATCCGGGCCCGCCTTCGTCTTCCTGTTCATCGAGTCCCTGGCGGACGGGGCGGTCCTGAACGGCATGAGCCGGGAGGCGGCCTACGAGTTCGCGGCCCAGACACTCCAGGGGGCGGCCCGGATCATCCTGGAATCCGGTATGCACCCGGGAGAACTCAAGGATATAGTGGCCTCCCCGGCGGGCACCACGATCGCGGGCATCCACGTCATGGAACGGAGGGCCTTCCGGTCCATCGTCATGGACGCCGTGGACGCCGCCGCCCGCCGCAGCCGTGAAATCAGCGCCTGACAGGGTT
>JAAYUR010000097.1 GCA_012517645.1 Treponema sp. | reverse complement strand
TGACCAAGGGCAAGCGGTTGTTCAAGATGGCTCCCCTCCACCACCACTTCGAGCTGGGCGGTTGGAAGGAGACCCAGGTGGTCATCCGGTTCTGGATCCTGGGAGGGCTGTTCGCGATCATCGCCCTTTCGACCCTGAAGATACAGTAGGAGGCGGTGATGTCCGCGGGTTTCGAGATAGAGCGAACCTACACGGGTCGGAACGGGGATCTCTCCCTGCTCGCGGCCTCGGCCCTGCTCTTCGGCACGGGCTTGGCGGCGCTCTATTCGGCTTCCTACGGCTACGCCCTGTCCCTGCAGAAGTCCGGAGCCCATTTCCTGGTCCGCCAGCTGGGCTACGCACCCCTGGCGCTCCTTGTATTCCTGGCCTGCGCCTTTATTCCCCCGGAGAGGCTCAAGGCCCTGGTCAAACCCTTGACTCTCCTGGCCCTGGCCGCCCTGGTGCTTCCCTTCATCCCCGGCATCGGGGTCAGCCGTAACGGGGCCACCCGCTGGATCGGGATCGGGGGACGGACTTTCCAGCCTTCCCAGATCTTCCGGATCGCCTTAGTCCTGTACCTGGCGTATATCTTCTCCAAAAAAAGCGACCGGATCGGGGACGTGGTGAACTCGGCCCTGCCTCCCTTGATGATCACCTCCCTGGGAGCGGTCCTGATCTTCCTGCAGAACGACTTCTCCTCCGCGGTGATCCTTGTTCTCGTGGCCGCCGCGCTCTTCTGGGCCGCGGAAGTGCCCCTTCGCTTTTTCGCCGCCCTGGGGACGATCCTGTTTCCGTTGACGGCCCTCTCCGTATTGACCAGCGACTTCCGTCTCCGGCGGATCATCGGCTTCCTGTACCCTGGATACGAGCCCACCGCCCTGGGGTACCAGGTCAGCGGATCCCTCCGGGCCATTCGGGCCGGGGGATTCTGGGGCAAGGGCTTGGGCTTGGGAACCCTGAAGCTGACCAGCATCCCCGAAGTCCAGTCGGATTTCATATTCTCCGCCTTCGCGGAGGAAACGGGGTTCCTGGGAGTCCTGATCTTCCTAGGGCTCTGGGGCTTTTTCCTCTGGCGCGGGTACCGGACCGCCTTCCGAAACGAGGATAGGTTCCGTTCCTACCTGGCCTTCGGTTTGACCACGAGCCTCGGGATCCAGGTGCTCGTCAACATCGCGGTGGCCTCGGGTGTCCTGCCGGCCACGGGCATCGCGTTGCCCTTTTATTCCTCCGGTGGGTCGTCCCTTCTGGAGGCTGCCGCCACATGCGGCCTTCTCTTCAACCTGTCCCGGGGCATGGAACGAGCTCAGGCGGATAGGGAGGTGCCCCATGAGTAACGCGGCCGAGTACGGCGTCCGCCGGACGGGACCCTCCGCGGGCCGGACCGTCCGCAGGTCCCAGGAGACCGGAGAGGTTTCCCGAAGGATCCTTCTCGGCTTGATCGTCGGGCTGGTTCCCCTGGCCGCGGTTTCCCTGATCCTGGTGTTCCCGGCCATGAGGATCTCCCGACTGGAGATCGTCGGGGACACGACCCTGGGGCGGGAGGAGATCCTGCAGTGGGCCGCCCTTCACTCGGCGGAGTACCTGGCCACCGTGGATTGTCAACGCATCGCGGCCAACATCGAGGCCCATCCCCAGGTTGCAGCCGCGGAGGTGTCCCGCCTGTTCCCCAACGGACTTCGGGTTTCCGTGACGGATCGGAAGGCCGTGGCCGCGGTCCTGGCTACCGTGGACGGCCGGGCCGTTCCCGTGGGCGTGGACCGGGAGGGCGTGGCCTTCCGCGCCTTGCCGGAGGGCGGCGATGTGCCGATCCTGTCCGGCATTCGCTTCGAGGGCTTCCGATACGGCGTACATCTCCCGGATTCCCTGTTGCCGGTCCTGCGGTCCCTGGAAACCCTGCGGGAGGCCGGGCCGGAGCTGCTATCCGCGTTCTCGGAGCTGCGCCTGGTCCTGAGGCCCTACGGGGAACTGGAGCTCCTCCTGTACCCGCTGCACTACCGCGTTCCCGTACGGACCCCCTTGGTATTGAACGTGGACTTGCTCCGCTCTATTATCCTCGTTCTCGACGTCGTGGAGAACCAGGGGCTGTCTTCGACCATTTCAGAGCTCGATTTTAGGACAGGCACGGTGGTCTATCGCGTCAAGGAGGGACTTTCTGGCTGAGAACCTGATCGTCGGACTCGATATCGGCACGTCCAAGACTTGCGCCGTTATCGGGGAATATACGGAGACGGGAACCCTCGAAATCACCGGTGTCGGGACCGCGCCGTCCACGGGACTGCGCCGTGGCGTGGTCGTGAACATCGAGGCGACCCTCCGCTCCGTAGCCCAGGCCGTGGAGGCCGCGGAGCTCATGTCGGGCCGGGAGGTCCGGGAATGCTGGGTCGGGGTGGCCGGGGCCAACGTGGAGGGAATCAATTCCCGGGGAGTCGTGGCCGTCACCGGCAAGGGCCGGGAGATCACCCAAGCGGACGTGGACCGGGTCCTGGAAGCGGCCCGAGCCGTGGTCATCCCCATGGATCGGGAGATCCTGCACGTGATTCCCCAAGCCTACATCGTGGACGACCAGAAGGGAATCCGGAACCCCCTGGACATGATCGGGGTGCGCCTGGAGGCGGAGGTCCACATCATCACTGGGTCCGTGACGACGGCCCAGAACCTGGTGCGCTGCGTGAACCGAGCGGGGTTCAAGGCGGAGGGCCTGATTCTCCAGAGCCTGGCGGCGGCCAAGGCCGTGCTCTCCCAGGACGAGCGGGAGCTCGGTTGTCTCCTCCTGGATCTGGGAGGGGGAACCACCGATGTCCTGGTCTACAGTGAGGGGGCTCCGTACTACACGAGCGTCGTGCCCGCGGGGGGCATCCAGGTGACGAACGACCTATCCATCATGCTGAACGTCCCCCTGGAGGCCGCGGAGCGTATCAAGCTCCAGTCGGGATGCTGTTATCAGTCCCTTGTGGATCCCGAGGAAACGGTCATCGTTCCCGGAGTCGGGGGCCGGCCGCCCCAGGAGGTCTCCCGCCAGCGGATTTCGTCCATCGTCCAGCCGAGGATGGAGGAGATATTCGGGATCGCCCGGGACCGGGTGGAGCAGATGGGGTATTCCCGCCACGTCAAGGGCGGGATCGTCCTGACCGGGGGAGGAGCCCTGATGCCCGGGGCCGCGGAGCTGGCCACGGCGGTGTTCGACCTGCCCGCCCGGGTGGGCTCTCCCTATACCGTCGGGGGCCTGGTGGAGGAATACCGGAGCCCCCTGTACTCAACGGCCGTCGGCCTGGTCCTGTCCGGTGCCGAGCGCGTCTCGCCCAGGGCTCCGGAAGCCCGCCCCGCTCTCGACCGAGGGGGAAAGGGGCCGGGCCTGGCCGGACGGATCCTGGATTGGTTCCGGAAGGAGTTTTTCTAGAGCAAGGGATTCTTGAACGCGCTTTTAGCATACCATGCATCGAGCCTAAGAACGCCGTGAACCTGGGAGGGGAGCATGACGGTAGAACTGGTGAACGAAGCGTCGGGAAACCCGACGGTGATAAAGGTCATAGGAGCCGGGGGTGGCGGATCCAACGCGGTGAATCGGATGATCGCGGCAGGGGTCCAGAACGTACAGTTCATCGCGGCGAACACGGACCTGCAGGCCCTGAACAAATCCCAGGCACCGATCAAGCTGGGCCTGGGCGCCAAGGTCACCCACGGCCTGGGGGCCGGAGGGAAGCCGGAGATCGGGGAAAAAGCCGCCCTGGAGGACCGGGAAGCCATCGCCCAGGCGGTCAAGGGGGCCGACATGGTCTTCGTGACCGCGGGCATGGGGGGCGGCACGGGCACCGGCTCGGCTCCGGTCATCGCCCAGATCGCCCGGGATTCCGGGGCCTTGACCGTCGGGGTCGTCACCCGGCCCTTCGACTTCGAGGGCAGGGTCAAGGCCCGGATCGCGGAGGAGGGAATCGAGAAGCTCCGTCAGGCCGTGGACACCCTCATCGTCATACCCAACCAGCACCTGCTCAAGGTCGTCGAGCGCCGAACCCCCATCCTGGACGCCTTCCGCTTCGCGGACGACGTGCTCAGGCAGGGGGTCCAGGGCATCTCGGACCTGATCACCATAGCGGGAGAGATCAATATCGACTTCGCCGACGTGCGCACCGTGATGGAGGGCAAGGGCGACGCGATCATGGGCATCGGAGCGGCCGGAGGGGACAACCGGGCCGTGGAGGCCGCGGAGAAGGCCATCTCGAACCCCCTGCTGGAGGACGCCCGGATCGACGGGGCCCGGAGCATCCTGATCAACGTCTCCGGAGGGGAGGACCTCTCCCTGACGGAATTCCAGGAGATCGTGAACCTGGTATCGGAAAACGCGGATCCCGACGCCCTCATCATCCCCGGGATCGTCCACGATGAATCCCTGGGCGACGAGGTCCGGGTCACCGTAATCGCCACGGGGTTCCAGAGGTCCCTGAAAACCACGGAGTCGACGATTCGCCAGGAATCCCGGCGGGGTGCCGAGGACTACCTGACCCCCGACGAGTGGAAGCGCATCACCGAAACCCCGGTGCAGAAGAAACAGTACCTCCTGGGCCGGAACGATCCGGAGGACGAGCTGGAAATCCCGACGGTGCTTCGGGATAGACGGTACCAGACGGACAGGAACGAGGCCTAGAGGCGTGGACGACCTCCTCGAGCGGTACCGGGCGTACCTCCTGACCGCCCGCCGGCGCAGTCCCCTGACCGCGGAGGTCTACCTCCGGGAAGCCCGCGGCCTGGCCCAGCGCCTGGCGGAACGGGGATCGGATATCCGGACCGTAAGCCCCCGGGAGCTCCTGGAGTACCTGGTCGAGAGGCGGAGCGCGGGGCTCTCCTCCACGACCATGGCTCGGGTGGTGTCCAGCGTCCGCTCGCTCTTCAAGTTTCTCCGGCTGGAGAACCTTCGTTCCGACGATCCCTCGGAGCTCATCGAGACTCCCCGCCTGGAACGAGCCCTCCCGGACGTCCTCGCCCTGGAGGAGATCGACAGGCTTCTGGCCAGCATCGACGTTTCGGACCCGGGGGGAATCCGGGACCGCGCCCTCTTCGAACTGATCTATTCCTGCGGGCTGCGGATCAGCGAGGCGGCGGGCCTGACCTTCGATTCCCTCTTCCTGAAGGAAAGGATGCTCCGGGTGACCGGGAAGAGGCGCAAGGAGCGGATCGTGCCCTTCGGGGAGAACGCGGCCGCCTGGCTGACCCTGTACCTGGACACCGCCCGGCCCGCCCTCGCCAAGGGACGCAGGAGCGACAGGGTCTTCCTGAACCATCTGGGGAAGGGTATTTCCAGGAAGGGCGTTTGGAAGAGGTTTTCCCAGATCCGAGGACTGTCCGGGGTAGGAGGCAAGGTCCATACCCTTCGGCATTCCTTCGCGACCCACCTTCTTGCCGGAGGCGCGGATCTTAGGACGGTGCAGGAG